>JASLFM010000104.1 GCA_030150585.1 Acidovorax sp. | reverse complement strand
GCGCATCGGTGCACACCACGGCATCGGCGATGGACTGCAGCGTGAGGTGCATGCGCTCCTTCTCTTCGAAGAGTTCGCTTTCCATGCGCCGGCGTTCGGTGATGTCGGTGAGCTGCACGAACAGCCCCCGCACGGCATCCCCCTCGCGATCGGGCACGTAGGACACCAGGCAGTGCCGCTCTACGCCCTGCGCGTCGACCATGGTGCGCTCGAAGTTCTGCGGCTCGCCCTGCAGCGCGCGCAAGCGCAGCGCATGATTCTGCGCGAGCATGCCGGGGCCAATCACATCCCGCAGGTGCGCGTTGTGCAGTTGCTCCGGCGTTCGGCCGAACCACGCCACGTGGGCCTGGTTCGCATAGCGGTTGCGCAGGTCCGTGTCCCAGTAGCTCACGAGCGAAGGCAGGTTGTTCATGATCGTGCGCAGGTGGTGCTCGGTCTCCCGCAGCCGGTCGCCCACAGCCTGCCGCTGGCGCAGCTCGCGCACGAACAGCAGCGTGAGCGCCACGCAGGCCCCCATCAGAGCAGCCGTCCCCAGGCCAACCACCCAGGCATTGCGGCGCCACGATGCAAAGATGGCGCCGGAGGACTGCTCCACATGTACGACCAGCGGATAGCGGCCTACGCGCCGGTAGGCGTAGAGCCACTGCGCACCATCGGCGCCGGGGGCGGAGAAATCGCCGGCCGGCGACGCCAATTCCTGGGCCAGCAAGGCCGCGCCCGGCATAGGCGCCGCGGTGGCCTCGCTGGACGGGAAGCGCAGCAGGACGGTCCCATCGGCATGCACCAGCGCCAGCCCGCTCTCGGGCCCGAGGTCCACGGACGAGAAAAGCTCGTTGACGTAGCTCATGTGCAGCCCGCCCACGACCACGCCGGCGAACCGGCCGTCCGGCGTGAAGTACGGGCGGCTCACGGGAACGATGTAGCGGCCCGAGAAGCGCCCCTGCACGGGCCGCCCCACGTACAGGTCCTGACGGGACGGGTCCTGCTGGAAAACGCGGAAGTAGTCGCGGTCGGCGAAATTGCCGGAGCGGGGTGTCTCGCCCACCGAATCGGCCACGATGTTGCCGCGCACATCAAGCACAGCGATGCCCGCCACGCCATGGGTTCGCAGGGTGTGATCGAACAGCACGCCGTTGCGCAGCTTCGGCGGCAGCGCCATCACGTCGGGCTGCCCCAGGCCATCCACCACGCGCGCGATGGAACGATCGATCCCGCCGATCGCCCGCTCGATGGTGCTCTGCATGGCCTGCGCCAGGTTGGCATGCGTGCGGCGCGCATGGTTCCACTCGCTCGCGCGGCTGCTGAGCAGGATCTGCACGAAGAACACGGCCAGGCCCAGCAACAGCGCCATGGCCGCCACTGCCAGCAGGCGAACCGACGACTTCCGAGCTACCACCACTCCGTGTATTCCAAGACGACCATGCTCTGGAATGTACCCAAATGGCATGTCCTGCCGGGGCCGCGCCGCCAGGCTCATCGCCCCGCCCTGCGCCGCCCGCCACCCCCTCTGGCCCCGCCAGAGCGCTGCAGTGTGGGACTGGGCATGGACTGCATCTGGTCCAGGCTCAGCAGGGCATCCACATGCGCCACGAAGCGCTGCAGGTGCGCAGGCGAGGTCTCCTGCATCAACACCAGCGCGCGGTGCACGAGGTGGTTCGAATTGAGCGGCCCCGCCTGCGGCGGCACCTGTGCCAGGGCCTGCCGCAGCCGCTGCTCGGCCGACAGGCGCGCCCAGGTGCCGCGAAAGCGCTGCAGCGCCTTCAGCTCATGCGCCGACGAAGGCCCGGGGCGCATGGCCCCTGCGGCCTGCGGAGCGGGCGTGGGCCCGGCCGCCAAGGCATCGGCCAGCCGGCCCAGGGCCCCGCGTGGGGGGGGCGAGGGAGCAGGCGCTTGCGCAAGCCCGGCGCGCACCGCCATGGCCTGCCGATAGCTCTCCACCAGCGCGGCCAGCCGCAGGTCGAGCAAGCGCCTTGCCTCGCCCCCCTGCGCAGCCGCACGCCGCTCCAGCGCCTCGATGGCGAGAAAGCGCACGGGATCGGCGCGGTGCGCCTGCTGCGCGCGCCATTCGGCCAGGATGGCGGCAATGCCTTGGGGCTCGGCGCTGCGCGGATTCATGGCGCCGCGGGGTTGTCCCTGGCCGGCCTCGGCATGGGCGCCATCTCCACGCGCCGGTTGCGCGCGCGGCCCGCCGCATCGGCATTGGAGGCCACGGCCTGCTCGGCGCCGAACGCAGCGGCAAACACGTCCGACGAGGGAATGCCTTCCTCGATCAGCGCCCGCGTCACCGTGAGCGCGCGCTGGGCCGACAGCTCCCAGTTGTCCGCAAAGCGCTGCGCGCTCCCGCGCCCGCCGCCGCGCATCTGGCGGTCGTCGGTGAAGCCGCTCACCATGAGGATTTCGCCGCGCGCGCGCAGGTAGGCCCCGAGCGGACCAGCCAGGCTCTTGAGCAGTTGCCGGCCCTCGGGCTGCAGTTCGTCGGAGTTGAAGGCGAACAGTACGCTGCCGCTGATGCCGATGCGCCCGTGGGCCAGCGTCACGCGGCCCGCCGCGAGCGGCACGGCCAGCGCCTGCTCCAGGCTCGTGAGGCGCTGCGCCTGCTGCGCGCGCTGCTGCTGCTCGGTCTTGAGGCGCTCGGCCAGCTCCATCTGCATGCCCAAGGCGCACACCAGGATGAGCGCGAAGGCGCCCAGGGCCCCCGCCATCAGGTCGCCGAACACGGCCCAGACGGGTGTGCCGGCGTCGCCCCCGCCATCGTCGAGGTAGCCGTCTCCCGTCATGCCGCCTCCTGCACCTGGCCGCGCTGCTCGGCCAGGGCTTGCAGGCCGTCGATGATCTGCTTTTGCGCGCCCACGCTGAGCTCGATCACCTCGCGCGCCTGGGCCACGTAGTAGTCGAGCTGTTCGTCGCTGCGCGCGAGTGACTGGGCCATGGCCGCCTCGATGCGCTGCAGTTGCGCCAGCATCTGCTCATTGGACTGGCCGAAGAGCTGGACCGCGCCGCCGAAGGCCTCGCCCAGGCTCGCCACCTCCACCGCGCTGCCCGTGATCTGCGCGGCCACGCCATCGAGCCGGGCCGCCTGCACGTCGAGCGTCTCGGCAAAGCGGCCGCTGGTGCGCTCCAGGAGTTCGGACGCGGAAGACACGAGCGCGTCAATGGCGGCGCGCTGCTCGGCCGACGCATGGTTGACGGCATCGAGCAGCGTGGACAGCGTGCCGAGGATGCGGCTGCGCTCCTCGAGCATCGCGTTGTCGCGCACCATGCTGTCGGCGAGCTTCTGCCGCAGCTCGCCGATCACCTCGGCCGCCGCGCGGGGCGCCTCGGAGGCCACTTGCACCAGCCGCCCCACTTCGGCGAGCGTGCCCTGGGCCTGGGCCTCCATCTGGCGCGCCATCTCGCCCGCCGCATGGGCCAGCGCTTCGCTCACCTGCTGCTGCTGCGCCACGGCCTGGGCACCGGCGCGCTGCCATTCCTCGCGCAGCGCGGCGGTCTGTGCCTGCAGCGCCTGCGTCCACGATGCCAGGCGCTGCTCGTCCTGCTCGGCCCGGTGCCCGATCTGCGCCAGCAGGCGCGTGGCCTGGGCCTCGGTGTGTTCGCCGATCTCGCGTGCCGTGCGGCCCAGGGCTTCGCCGACCTGCTGCTGCTGCGCCTGGGCCTGGGCACCCGCCTGCTGCCACGCTTCGCGCAGTGAGTCGGCCACGGCCCGCAGCGATTGCGTCCATTCGGCCAGGCGCCGTTCCTCCTGCGCGGCCAGGCGCTGCTGCAGCCCTTCGTGGGCCTGGCCCACGGTGCCCTGCAGCGCGGCAGCATGCTGCGCCAGACCGTCGGCCGCGGCCTGCAATACCTGCTGGTTCTGTGCCGCCAATTGCTCGCCAGCCTGGGCTTGCTGCGCGAGCGCCGCGCCCCACTTCGCGGAGAGCGTGTCGGACTGCTGCGCCAGCCGCGCGGCCAGCCCATCGGCCAGTGCCGCCGAGCGCTGTTCGAAGCCCTGCGTGAACTGTGCCAGCGCTTCGCCCAGGGCGCGCGTGGCCGTTTCGCCCGCCTGCTGGTGGTCGGCCAGCGCACGGGTCCATTGCGCGCTCACCGTGGCGGTGGTATCGCCGAACTGCGCAGCCAGGCCGTCGAGCTGCTGCCGCACCTGCTGGGCCAAGCCTTCGTGCAGGCGCGCGCTTTCGCGCGCCAGGCCGGCCAGCGTGGCCTCGATGGCGGGCTGGATCGCCGCGCCCGCGCGCGCCGCGCTGTCGGCCGCGCTCGCGGCCAGGGTGCGCTCCACCGAGGCGGCCAAGCCGGTGTAGGCGGCCTCGGTCTCGCGGTAGAAGCGCGCCTGGTCGGCGACGAGGCGCTCGTTCAGTGCGGCCTGCTGGCGCTCCAGGGCCGCCATGCAGGCCTGGATGCGCTCGGCCACATCGGGCAGCAGGCCCGCCTGCTGCTCCAGCAGACGCAGCGAGGCTTCGCTCCGCACGTCGTGCTGGTGCTGGCTGGAAAACGGGCGCAGCGTGGAGGCCATGGCCGCATCGAGCTGCTGCGCGGCATGGATGCGCTCACGCCGGCACAGCGCAGTCATCAGCCCCAGCATGGCCGAGGCGGCCACCCCCGCCACAGAGGAGCCGAACGCCAGCCCCAGGCCACGCACGGGCGCCGAGAGCGCGTCGCGGATGGCCGCAAGCCCGTCCGCCCCCGCCAGGGCTGCGCCCGTGCCATTGAGAGCCACCACCATGCCCGCGAAGGTGCCCAGCATGCCCAGCAGCACCAGCAGGCCGCTGAGGTACGAGGCGAGAACCGGCCCCGGCAGGCCAGCGCGCGCGCCTTCGATGCGCTGGCGCACGGCGGTGCGCAGCGCGGGCGGCAACGGCGCCAGCCAGTCATCCAGCCGCTCGGGCGCCTGCGACAGGGCACGCAGCAGCGCCGACAGAGCCTGGGTGGCACGTGCGAAGCGCAGCAGCTCGAGCGCGCCGAGCAAATAGAAGGCCGCGATCAGCACAATGACCATCAAGGCCAGGGGATGGCCCGAGAGGTAGCCAGCACCGACCCAGGCCAGTGTGGCCAGCCCCGCCGCGAAGGCGGCTGCGCAAAACAGTTTCGTCATGAACAACGTAGCGAATCTTGGGGCCGCAGGGCTTCGACGAGCCCTTCGACCGGTTGCAATCTGAGTTCCAGCTCGGCCAGCAGCACGGCCTCCAGGTCGTGCCGAAAACCCTCGGTCCAGCCGTCCGCATCGGGCTGCGCCGCGCGCAGCCGCTGGAAGTGCTTTTCCAGTTGGGCCGGAATAGCTGCGAGCAGGCGCCGCTCCTGGACTGCCAGCGCCTGGGCCATAGCCGCATCGACGGCAGCCAGCCGCGCGCGTTCAGGCGTGGTGGCCGCCAACGCAGCGCGCACGCGCTCGCGCAGGGCGCCTACGGCCACATCCATGGCCTGCTGGCGCGCCAGGTAGCACTGGCGGTACGGAGAAAAGCCCAGGCCCGAGTCGAGCGGCGAACGCCCCACGGCCCGCGCCTCGCGGCCGATGGATTGCGCCAGCAGCGTACGCACCCGTGTGCATTCGGCCTGCTCTTCGTTCCACCGGCCTTGAAGGTCCCCGCACGCGGGCGCCGCCACGGTGATCGGGCGCTCCAGGGCCGCGGACAGCGCGATCGCGTCGGTCCAGCCGATCCATTGGCTCAGCCCATCCGCGAAGGAGGCCCGGGGTTCTCGCGCCCGCCCCTGCGGGTCGGCCAGACCGGACAGCAAGCGCACCAGCGCCGAGCCCGTCAAGCCGGTGCGCCCTGTGTGCTGCGCCATACTGCCGGATTAAAAAACCCAGCAGTCTACACTGGCGGTCCTTCGGAAAGGAAACGGCATGCAACTGGCCACCTGGAACATCAATTCGCTCTCCGTGCGCTTGCCGCAGGTGCTGGACTGGCTCTCAACACACCCCGTCGATGCGCTGGCGCTGCAGGAGCTCAAGCTCACCGATGACAAATTTCCCTACGATGCCTTCCGCGAGGCGGGCTACCACGCTGCGGTCCACGGGCAGAGGACCTACAACGGCGTCGCGATCCTGAGCCGCAGCCCGGTGCGCGACGTAGTGCGCAACATCCCTGGCTTCGAGGACGACCAGGCGCGCGTCATCGCGGCCACGCTGGAGGGGGAAGGCGGGCCTCTGCGCCTCGTCAACGGCTATTTCGTGAACGGGCAGGAACCGGGTAGCGAAAAGTTCGCCTACAAGATGCGCTGGCTCGATGCGCTGCAGGCCTGGCTGCGCACCGAACTCGCGCAGCAGCCGCGCTTGGCCCTGGTGGGTGACTTCAACATCGCGCCCGAAGACCGCGACAGCTACGACCCCGAGGGCCTGCGCGAAACCATCCACCACACCACGGCCGAGCGCACGCACTTCCAGGCCCTGCTGCAATTGGGCCTCACGGATGCGTTCCGCCTCTTCGAGCAGCCCGAAAAAACCTTTTCGTGGTGGGACTACCGCATGCTCGGCTTCCAGAAGAACCGGGGGCTGCGCATCGACCACATCCTCGTGAGCGACGCACTCAAGCCGCAAGTCAGTGCCTGCAGCGTGGACCGGGCGCCGCGCAAGAACAAGCAGCCCAGCGACCACGCGCCGGTGATCGCGACGCTATAGAACCTCGAGCTCGTCCTCGGGATTCCAGGGGTCGTCCGTCGGTTCCTCCTTGGCCGCACGCAGCCAGTCGCCACGGTCGTTCATGGACAGTTCCGACACCCCGGGCCGCCACGCGAGTTGGCCCATGACGCGGTAGGCCCCAGCGGGCAGCTTGCCGGGCGCGGAAAACACCTCAATCGCACGCGCGGCCTTCAGTTCTCCAGGCTGGATCCATGGGCTGTAGGCAAACGATCCGAGCACCAGCACGCGCGGCTGCTCGGGCAGCCGCACCGCCACCGCACCCGCAAGCGCCTGCTGCCCGCTGATGATGTCGATGGGTCCGCCCAGCACCGCATGGGCCTGCCGCGCGATGCGGGCTGCCACGCGCTCGGAGGGAAAGTAGTCGGTATGGTCGGGCTTGTAGCCGCGCAGGCCCTTGGGCGAGGCCATCCACGACTGAGCCATGACCAGCGCCTGCACCACCGCGAACGCCGCCCAGGCCGCCCGCACGGTGCGCAGCGACGTCCAGGCGGCGCGCGCGGCGCACAATTCCATGACCGCAGGCACGCTCCACAGCATGAACGCCGTGCCCCAGTGCAGGTGCAGCTTGATGCCGCCCAGCAGGCCCATCAGCGCCATCAGCGCCAGCGGCACGAAACCCCAAAGCAGCAGGAACTGGCGCGACAGCTCGGCATAGCCCATCACCCCGGTGACGGTCTCGCCGCCGCGAGGCCTGTCACCCTGGCGCCGCGCCCACCATGCGGCAGCGCCCAATACCAGCCAGGCCGGCAGGGAGCGGTTGAGCAGCCAGTCGGCCGAGAACTGCAATGTGTGCAACAAGCGCCCGGGCAGGCTCAGGTCATGCCCCAGGGAACTGGCATTGGCATAGTCCAGGGGCATCCAGCCGTGCGTAGCCAGCCAAGCCAGGTGGGGAGCGAACACCAGCAGGGCCACGGCCGCCGCCAGCGGCGCCCCCACACGGTGCACCGGATGGCGCCAGCCCTGCAGGCGCAGCCACCAGATGCCCACCACGGCCGAGGCGATGACGAACTGGTACTTGGTCAGCAGCCCCAGCCCGCTCACCAGGCCCAGGGCAGCCCATCCCCACAGCGAGGGACGCCAGGTCAGGCGCCAGCTCAGGCCTGCCGCGAGGGCCACCCACAGCATCATCACCACGTTGTGGTTGTAGTAGTAGATGCGGCCGCAGTAGAAGGTGATGCATAACGCCGCGAGCAGTGCAAGCGTGGCGTAGCGGTTTCCGCGCATGGCACGCAGTTGGCGCCAGAACAGGGCCAGCGACCCCAGGGTGACCACCGCACCCACCGCGTAGGTCAATTCGACGGTCGCACCGAAAACCGCCGCAGCGGCACCCAGCATCCAGGTGGGCAGTGGTGGGTGCTTGAAATAGCCCCACTCCAGCGAGCGCAGCCAGATCAACTGTTCCACATTGTCCACGGGCGGCGACAGCGTTGCCATGCCGTAGGCTGCCACCCACACCACGCCGAACACCGCCATCACCAGGGCAACCACGGCCCCATCGAGCACCGGGAGGTGCAGCGCCCAGCCCCGCGCGCTCCAAACGGGCGTGGAGGAGGGCGAAGAAACAAGCGTGGGAGAGGACACCGGGAAATCCTGCAGACTGGCTGGGAAACCCGGCATTGTGCCCGTTTGTAAATTTTTATGAAGATACGTAAATACCGCAATACATCTGCAGGCACCGTCGCTCGCCCGCAGCGGCCGATGAAATATCAAATTTCATAGCAAGCCGCGCTGCAGAAATAAGCGCTAGCGGGCAATTGCCGCCTTACTCCAGACCCAGTTCCTGGATCTTGCGCGTGATGGTGTTGCGGCCGATGCCCAGCTTGTGCGCGGCCTCGATGCGGCGCCCGCGCGTGCTGGCCAGCGCCGTGAGGATGAGCTTGGACTCGAAGCGGCGCGTGAGCGCGTCCCACACGTCGTGGCGGCCTGCGGCCAGCAGCGCCATGGCCTCGGCCTCCAGCCCCTGCTCCCACGCCTCCTGGGGCGCCGGCGCGGGGGACTGCGGTGTGCTGGCGGGCGGCCATTGCCAGCGCTCCGGAGAGGGCGCAGGAGGTTCGGCTTCGGACTCGGCCGCTGGCTCGGCGGGCGCATGAACATCGACGGAGGGGACTGGCGCCCTACCTCCTCGCGGCGCGGCCTCCAACACTTCGGGCGGCAGGTCCTTGGGTTCGATCACCTGGGCCGGAGCCATCACGGTGAGCCAGTGGCAGATGTTTTCGAGCTGGCGTACGTTGCCAGGAAAGGCGAACGCACCGAGCCGCTCCAGCGCCGCCGCCGAGATACGCTTGGGCTCCACGCCAAGCTGCCGCGCGCTCTGCTGCAGGAAATGGCGAGCGAGCATGGGCACGTCTTCCTTGCGCTCGCGCAAGGCCGGAAGGCGCAGGCGGATCACATTGAGGCGGTGGAACAGGTCCTCGCGGAACACGCCATCCTTCACGCGCTGCTCCAGGTCCTGGTGCGTTGCGGCAATCACACGCACATGGGCCTTCACGGCATTGTGGCCGCCCACGCGGTAGAAGTGGCCATCGCTGAGAACGCGCAGCAGGCGCGTCTGCAGGTCGAACGGCATGTCGCCGATCTCGTCGAGGAACAGCGTGCCGCCTTCGGCCTGCTCGAAGCGCCCGCGCCGCTGCGTCTGCGCCCCGGTAAAGGCGCCGCGTTCGTGGCCGAAGAGTTCGCTTTCCAGCAGGTCCTTGGGGATGGCGGCGGTGTTGATGGCCACGAAGGGCCCGCCCGCCACGGGCGAATGCTTGTGCAGCGCGCGCGCCACCAGTTCCTTGCCCGAGCCCGATTCGCCCGTGATCAGCACCGTGACCTGGCTTTGGCTCAGGCGCCCGATGGCGCGGAACACGTCCTGCATGGCGGGAGCCTGCCCGAGCATCTCGGGCGCGGCGCTCAGGGCCTCGTCGGTTACTTCTTCGCGCTGGCTTTCCTCCACGGCACGGCGGATCAGCTCCACCGCCTTGGGCAGGTCGAAGGGCTTGGGCAGGTATTCGAAGGCACCGCGCTGGAACGCGGACACCGCGCTGTCCAGGTCGGAGTACGCGGTCATGATGATGACCGGCAGGCCGGGCTGCTGCGCGCGCACCTTCTCCAGCAGCTGCAGGCCCGAGCCGCCGGGCATGCGGATATCGCTCACCAGCACCTGCGGGCCTTGCCGCGCGGGGTCGCCTGCGTCGACCTCGGCCAATGCGTCCAGCACCTCGCGCGGGTTGGTGAAGCTGCGTGTGGGCAGGTTCTCGCGCGCGAGCGCCTTTTCCAGGACGAAGCGGATCGAGGGGTCGTCGTCTACTATCCAGATCGGCTTCATATGTTTTTTTGACCTTCCCAATGGTTGCGTGTCGCGGACCTCAGGGCAGGGGAATCAGGATGCGGAAGTCGGTACGTCCCGGCACACTGTCGCACTCGATCAAGCCATGGTGCCGCTGCACGAAGGTTTGCGCCAGCGTCAGCCCCAGCCCCGACCCGCCGTCCCGGCCCGATACCAAGGGATAGAAGATTCTTTCCTTGATGGCATCGGGCACGCCCGGTCCGTTGTCGATGACATGCAATTCCAATGCCAGCCGGTAGCGCTGGCGGCCGAACGTGACCTGCCGCGCCACCCTCGTGCGCAGCGTAATAACGGCGTCGCCCGCGGCGATGCGCTCGGCCAGCGCCTGCGCCGCGTTCTGCACGATGTTCAGCACGGCCTGGATGAGCTGCTCCCGGTCGCCGCGGAACTCGGGAATCGAGGTGTCGTAGTCGCGCAGCACGCGCAGGCCCTGCGGGTGCTCCACGAGAACGAGCGAGCGCACGCGCTCGCAGACTTCGTGGATGTTCACGTCGCCCACCAGGTGCGGATGGCGGTGCGGCGCGAGCAGACGGTCCACAAGGCTTTGCAGACGGTCCGCTTCGTGCACGATTACCTGCGTGTATTCGGCCAGCTCAGGGCTGGACAGCTCCAGTTCCAGCAATTGCGCTGCGCCGCGGATGCCGCCCAGAGGGTTCTTGATCTCGTGCGCCAGGTTGCGGATCAGCTCCTTGTTGGCCTGCGCCTGTTCGCGCAGCCGCTCCTCGCGGTCCTGGCGCGCGTGCTGCTCCAGCGGCCACAGCTCCACCAGCACCTCGCCCGTCGGCTCGATGGTGGAAACATTCACATGCACAGGCATGGGCTCCTGCCCCTGGCGGCGCAGGCTGGCCTCGTAGCGCAGCGCCGCGAAGTCCTTGCCGCGTGCGCCGGCCAGCGCGGTGTGCAGCAGCGCGGGGTCGGTGAACAGCCCGGAAAAATCCCCCCCTTCGAGGGTGCGGCGCGACAAGCCGAGCGCATTCTCCAGCGCTGCGTTGGCAAACAGCACCGCGCCGTCATGCACACGCAGCACGGCTACCAGCGTGGATATCAGGTCCAGCGGCTGAAAACGGGGGGAATCGGTCACCGCGCTAGTTGGCTGGGGCCGGCAGGCGGGCAAGCTCGCGCTTGATGCCCGCGACGTCGCTCTCGGCGCGCGCCAGGGCGTTCTTGAGCTCGGCCGTGCGCTCCTGGTAGGCCTGCGGGTTGCGCAGGTCGAGCGCCGTGCGCTCAGGCGCGCCGTTGTTGTATTCCTTCTCCAGGCTGGCCTTGCGGGCCTCGGCCTTGCGCAGTTCGGCGTCAAGGATGGCGCGGGCATCGGCGTCGCGCGCACGCTGGTCGTTGCTGTCCACCTTGGGGGCCGTGGCGGGCGAGGTGCTGGCGGCACCGCCCGAAGAGGCGCCACCGCCGCCCGAGGAGCGGCTGGGCGTGGTGCCCAGCACCGTGACGTTGCCGCCTTCCACGAGCTTGCAGCCGCGCTCCTTGGCCTGAGAGACGTTGTTGGTGTATTCGTTGCCGCAGCGGTAGATGCGATCCTGCGCCCAGGCAGCGGGGACCAGCAGCGTGGCGGCGAGCAAGGAGGTCAGAAACGTCGTCTTCATGTGGGCAAGTATCCAACGAAAACAAAGAAAAAGGCGGCTTGCGCCGCCTTTGTCCTGGGGTTTTACACGCTGGATTACAGCGAGTAGTACATGTCGTACTCGGCCGGATGCACCGACATGCGCATGCGCGTCACTTCAGTCATCTTGAGTTCGATGTAGGCGTCGAGCATGCTGTCGGTGAACACGCCACCCTTGGTCAGGAAAGCGCGGTCCTTGTCCAGCGCTTCGAGAGCTTGGTCGAGGCTGTGGCACACGGTGGGCACCAGCTTGTCCTCTTCGGGCGGCAGGTGGTAGAGGTCCTTGGTAGCGGCTTCGCCGGGGTGGATTTTGTTTTCCACGCCGTCCAGGCCCGCCATCAGCAGCGCGGCAAAGCCCAGGTAGGGGTTCATCAGCGGATCGGGGAAGCGCGCTTCCACGCGGCGGGCCTTGGGGTTGGCCACATAGGGAATGCGGATCGAGGCCGAGCGGTTCTTGGCCGAGTAGGCCAGCTTCACCGGGGCTTCGAAGTGGGGCACCAGGCGCTTGTAGCTGTTCGTGCCGGGGTTGGTGATGGCGTTCAGCGCGCGGGCATGCTTGATGATGCCGCCGATGTAGTACAGCGCGTAGTCCGACAGGCCGGCGTAGCCGTCTCCAGCAAACAGGTTCTTGCCATCCTTCCACACGGACTGATGCACGTGCATGCCGGAGCCGTTGTCGCCGTGGTAGGGCTTGGGCATGAAGGTGGCGGTCTTGCCGTAGGTGTTGGCCACGTTGTGGATCACGTACTTCTGCAGCATGGTCCAGTCAGCGCGTTCCACCAGGGTGGAGAACTTGGTGCCGATCTCGTTCTGGCCCGCGCCCGCCACTTCGTGGTGGAACACTTCGACGGGGATGCCCAGCGATTCAAGGACCAGGGCCATCTCGGCGCGCATGTCCTGCGTGCTGTCGACCGGGGGCACGGGGAAGTAGCCACCCTTGACGGTGGGACGGTGGCCGCGGTTGCCGCCTTCGAGCTTGGCGCCCGAGTTCCAGGGAGCCTCGTACTCTTCGATTTCGTAGAAGGTGTTGTTCGGCTCCGTGCTCCAGCGCACGCCGTCGAAGATGAAGAACTCAGGTTCGGGGCCAAAGAAGGCCGTGTCACCCAGACCAGAGGCCTTCAAGTAGGCCTCTGCGCGCTTGGCGATGGAGCGCGGGTCGCGGTCGTAGGCCTTGCCGTCGCTGGGTTCGATGACGTCGCAGGTCAGGATCAGCGTGGTTTCCTCAAAGAACGGGTCAATGTTGGCCGAGTTCGGATCGGGAATGAGCTGCATATCCGACGCCTCGATGCCCTTCCAACCCGCGATCGACGAACCGTCGAACGCGTGGCCCGACGTGAATTTCTCTTCATCGAAGTGAGACACCGGCACCGTGGTGTGATGCTGTTTGCCACGGGTATCGGTGAAGCGGAAGTCAACGAACTTGACCTCGTTCTCCTTCACCATCTTCATCACGTCTGCAACGGTCTTGGCCATCAGGGTTCTCCAGGAAAAACGCTTGTTGAAAAATGCAACGGAAGAAAAGCAGTTTGTGTGCCAGGCTGGGGCATCAGAGCCTCACGCATGGCGGGGCCGCAAAGCCCCATATTGGTGCCACACACGGACCGTCGGGCAGATTTACAAATTTCGCACCAACTCCGGGCCCATTTTTGCACCAAATTCGTGCAAACCTTGTTGCAGGTCCACCCAGGCGGCCGGTACCGCAGGCGCCGGCCCTTTCACGCCCAGCTCGATATGGCGCCCATGCACCGGATGGTCCACACTTGGCAGGCTGAAAACCTTGATGCCCGGGTGGGCCAATTCGATGCGCTGCATCAGCGGCGTGAGTGTAGCCTCCATGCCACCGTAGACGATGACGGAATGCTCCATCTGCGGCGCACGGTTGAACCAGGCCGCGCAGTGCTGTTCCAGCACCCACTCGATCATGGGCCAGGCCATGACGGGAAAGCCCGGCACGAAATGCACGCTACCGCCTGCAGGGCCAACGCACGTGAAGCCGGGGATCTTGTTGTAAGGGTTCGGGATGATTCTGGCGCCTATCGGAAACACCCCCATGTTGAGCCGGTGCACATTGTCTGCGCGGTCAGGCTCGTAAGGCAGCCCCTGCTCCCGGGCAACGTCCTGCATGCGCTCGCGGATCAGCGCCTCGGCTTCCGGGTGCAGCACGAGTTCGGCCCCCAGAGCCGCTGCGGCGCACTGCCGTGTATGGTCGTCAGGCGTGGCGCCGATACCTCCGCACGAAAACACCACGTCGCCCGAGTCAAACGCGCGCCGGAGCGTAGCAGTGATGCGCAGCGGGTCATCCCCCACATAGTCGGCGTAAGACAAGGCCAACCCACGGGCGGACAATAGTTCGATGACTTTGGGCATATGCTTGTCGGCGCGCTTGCCCGACAGAATCTCATCGCCCACGATGATGAGGCCGAAGGTAGGTGACATGGCTGGAAGAAATAATCAGACGGAGGGCTGGCCGGGCGCGGCAGGCGGAAGCGCAGGCGCTGCGGCCTCTTGGAGGGCAACAGGGGCTGGCGGGTCGGCGGGCGGTGCTGATGCCTCCTGGCGTAGTTGCTGCAGCGCTGCCAGGCAGAAATGCGCAAACCACAGTGACGAGAAGGCGAACACCAGCGTGTAGATCCAGATCGCCACGGGAATGAGCACCAGGAAGGCCGCGGCGAACACCACCCCCGAGGCCCAGACAATGCCCGGCGCGGCGCCCAGATAGCCGCTCACCACGCCAATGCCCAGCAGACTCCAACGGTGGCGCGCAAACACGGCTCGACGCTCCTCCTTGTTCGCATGTTCGGACAGTGCGTCAAAGGCCATAACACGGTAGGTTAGCCAACCCCATATCAAGGGCGGCAGCACCAGCACCAATGGCGGCACCAGCCACAAGGGTATGGACACCACCAGCGCCACGAGGGCCAGCAAAGTGGACCCGAGCGACCAGCCGATGCTCAGCAGCAGGGAGCCGCCTTTCTTGCGCTCGAGCGCCGCGAAGCGCCGCTGCGCCACCAGGCTGACCAGGGCCGGGGCCATGAGCACGCCGACCACCAGCAGCGAGACAATAGCAACCATCGGCGTGACGGCCACAATGACCAGCAGCGGCGCCACGACGGCGGGCACATCGCTCACGCCCAGGCCCTTGAGCCAGTCCCACAGGCTGCTAAGCCAGCCGGTGGTTTCGAGGGCCGTGCGCAGGGCCTGCACCGTGGCATCCCAGTAGAAATAGCCCAGCCCCCCCGCGAGCGCCGCCATGAGCAGCAGCGGTAGCACGGACAGCGCGATCACGCGCGGATGTACGCAGTAGGCTACTGCGCGCCAGAAGGAGTCGAAGAGCAGTCCCATGGAGCGAGCATAGCGCGTTCAAGCCAGTTCAGGCACGCCCCGCCAGGCGTAACAGCCCGCGCCACTGCTGCGCCCAGAACCCACGCCCGTAGTCACGCACGCGCCCGTGCGCGTCGGGCTCGACCTGGTCGCGCACGCCCGTGGGGTCATAGCGCTGCTCGAAGTTGGCCGTGCCGAACAGCATGTCCCACCAGGGCAGCAACACGCCGAAGTTGTGCCCGCCCAGCGTCTGCCGCCCTGCGGATTCGTGGCCGATACCGATTGCATGGTGGACGCGGTGAAAGCGCGGGCTGATCCACAGCCGCTCCCCCACCCGCCCGAACCACAGGCGCAGGTTGGCGTGCTGGAAGCTCTCGCTGAGCTGTGTGAAGGCGACGATGGCAATGAACTGCCCCGGCGCCACACCGATCAACTGGGCCACGACCACGATGATCGAATCGCGCAGCAGGTCGTCCAGCAAATGGTTGCGGTTGTCCGACCACATCGTCATCTGCCGCTGGGAATGGTGCAGCGAATGCAGCTTCCACCACCATTCGAATTGATGCTGACCGCGATGAATCCAGTAGTCCACGAAGTCGAACACCACCAGGTACAGCAATAGGCTCACCCAGGGAATATCCGTTACGCCGGGCCAGATGCCATCGAGGTGGAAGGTGCTGATGCCCTGCACGCGCAGCGTGCCGAAAAGGCCATCCCATAGCGGCCCCAGCGCGAAGAACAGCGCCACCCGGAACAGGCCCAGACGATGAATCAGCGTGTACAGGATATCGGTGCGGATCGCCGCGCGATCGACCACGGGCTCTACCGGCCGCCAGCGCTGCAACGGGGCGATGAGCACCAACATGGCAGCGAGCTGCAGCAATCCAACGAGCAGCCAGCCCGTCGCGGCATAGCCATCCTCGAGCAGGTTGCCCCAGCCCGTCATGAAGAGCAATGGCTCCACCACGGCCTCAAACAGGCGCTGTTGCGCATCGTCGAACAGGCTGCTCAGCCACTCCATTGCGTGTCTCGCTCTCTCTAACAGTCTCTCAAGGGTGTTTGGCCAACCAGGCCCGGTAGTCCGGGTGATCGCGCAGCGTGCGGAAGCAGAAGCCGCGTGCCTTCAGACCCTCGATCAGCGGCTCCAGCACGGCAGGCGCCCATGGGTCCTTGCGCGACCAGATACCCAGGTGCGCCAGCAGAATGTCGCCGCTGCGGATGCGTTCCAGCGCCCGCTGCAGCAACAGGGCATTGCTGTAGCGTTCGCTCGGCAGTTCGTCGCCCAGAAAACCCGCGGGTGCCCAGCCCACATGCGCATAACCGCACGCACGGGCGGTCTGCAGCAGTTGCGCCGAAGTCTTGCCGCCAGGCGCGCGAAACAGCGGCAGGGGCTTTTGCCCCGTCAGCTCCTGCAGCCGCTGGGAAGAGTGGGCGATCTCGGCGCAATAGTCGGCAGGCCCCATCACGAACTCCTCGCCACTGCGAGTCCCTGCGGATGGCTTGACACGAAACCGGGGAGACTGCTCCGTGCCCAGGTCCGCCCGCCAATACACATGGTCCCAGGTGTGCGATGCGAAGGCATGGCCTTCCGCCGCACGGGCACGCCACCAGGGTGCCCAGTAGTTACCCAAGCTTCCATCCCCTTGCTTGGTAGCCTCCTGGGCTGCAAAGAAGGTCACACGGACCTGCTGCCTCTGCAGTACTTCAGCCACCAGCGGCGCAATCTCCATATGGCCGGTATCGAAAGTCAGGTACAGGGGCTTTTGGCAGTCGTCGGAGGCCGTCGCACCGGCCGGCACAGAGCAAACCGCTATCCAATAGGCAATGGCAGCAATCTTCCAGGGGCCGCGCATGGAAGACACTCCGAATCCACCGTCAGCGGGGGGCGTGCAGGAGCGTCCAGACACCGTGGGGCGACTTGCCCACGTTCACCTGGCGCACCACTTTCTTTTCCACGGTGTCAATGATCGAGAGCTTGCGCGCCCAGCGCGAGCTCACGTAAATCCAGCGCCCGTCGGCCGATACCTCCATGCAGTCCGGCCCCCCAGGGGCGGGATAACTGGCCACCACCTCCCGTGTTTGCATGTCGATCTTGCTGATTGTGTTGGCAACCCGGTTGCTCACAAACAGGTGTCGACGATCTCCCGCTGCACGGAACGCATGCGCTCCATTGCCGGTCTTGATGCGCTTGATGCTGCGAGGCTCGCGCCCCGACACGTCGAATACCTCCACACTGTCGCTGCCCGTGAGGCCCACGAAAAGCAGTTTGTCGTCGGCGCTGCCGTATACGTCGGCCGGCATGGCCCCTGTGCGGGTCCGCCACTTGATGGCCTGGGTCGCAATGTCGATGGCCACCAGCTCGTCGCTGTCCTGCATGGTCGAATACACGGTAGCGCTGCGGCTGTCCACCCAGAGGTGGCTGGGCGTACGGCCCGTAGACACGCGTTGCACCAGCACGGGGTCCTTGCCGTCCCAGCGGTAGAAGTCCACGTGGTTGAGCCGGTTGGCTGCAGTGATCAGCCACTTCATATCCGGTGTAAAGCGCAGATGGTAGGGGTCGACGATGCCGCGAACGGTACGCTGTACCTGCGCGGTACGCGGGTCCACGAAGGTGAGCGTATCGCCAAGTGCATTGGCCACGATGAGCGACTTCTCATCGGGCGTCAGATAGAGATGGTGCGGCTCCTTGCCTGTGGGAATGCGCGTAGTTTCCTGCCAGGTTTCCGGATCGATCACACTGATATTCGCCTCCAGCGAATTGAGCACGAACACCGGAGGCGCCATTGCAGCCACTGCCGTAGCCGAGAAGCCCCAGAGAGCACAGGCCAACACTGCGGCCCCAAATCCAGACGCAAGAATCTTCACAAACAGTACTTTCTGCAGGACGTGCAAGTTTAGCGGCGTAGCCAATGCCCCTCTGCTACAAAGACGTAACATCCAGAGCTACATCAAGCTTTTGCGCAACGGGCCGCAACACACAGAATCAGGTCAACCCCAACCGGGCCAGGTCTTCGGTTGCCAGCCAACGCCACTGCCCCGGTGCCAAATCGGCAGGCAGCTCCAGCGTGCCGATGCGCCAGCGATGCAAGCCCTCCACCCGATTGCCCACGGCCGCGACCATGCGCTTGACCTGGTGGTACTTGCCCTCGGTGAGAGTGAGGTCGATGTGATGTTCATCAAGCTGCCGGCAGTCCGCTGCTTTGACGGGCTTAGGGTCATCGTCCAGCACGACCCCCGCGAGCAGGCGCTCGATCTGCACAGGCGTTACAGCATGCTTGAGCTGTACGCGGTAAACCTTGGGGACATGCTTCTTGGGCGAACTCATGCGGTGAATGAACTGGCCATCGTCGCTCAGCAGCAGCAATCCCGTGGTGTCCTGATCCAATCGTCCCACCGCCTGTACACCCTGCACGGCGCTTTTGCTCGGACGCTGGCGCAGCGGCGCGGGCAGCAAGGTATAGATGCTGGGGTATGCAGAGGGCTTCTGGGAGCATTCTGTTCCTGCCGGCTTGTGCAGCATCAGATACGCCTTGGGTTGGTACGCCCAGTCCACTCCCTGCACGCGCAGGCGCAGGCCTTCAGGCTGCAGGTCTTCGGTGGCGTCAGTACACAATCTGGGTGCGCCGTCACCACCTTCACCATGGATCTCAACCATGCCGTGTTGCACCAAGCCTGCACAGACCCGTCGGGTGCCGAAACCTTGGGAAAAGAGAATGTCTTGTAGCTGCATGCAATTGCCTCAGCTCTAAAAAACAAAACCCCTCAGTCGCTGAGACTGAGGGGTATTGCTTGCTGTAAGAGCCTGACGATGACCTACTTTCACACGGGAATCCGCACTATCATCGGCGCAAAGTCGTTTCACTGTCCTGTTCGGGATGGGAAGGAGT
>JASLFM010000098.1 GCA_030150585.1 Acidovorax sp. | reverse complement strand
CGCAACCGCGCGAACTTCGCGCTGGAAAGCGTGCCCCGCGTGCCGATGACACCCACGCGCCCCGTGCGGCTGACCGCCACGGCGGGCTTGAGCGCGGGCTCCACGCCCACCAGCGGCAAGGCGGGGTGGCTGGCGCGCACCTCGTGGATGGCGGCGGCCGTGGCCGTATTACAGGCCACCACCAGCGCCTTGATGCTGTGCGCGTGCAGCAGGTATTCGGTGATGGCGTGGGTGCGTGTGGCCACGAAGGCATCGCCGCGCTCGCCGTAGGGCGCGAAGCCGTTGTCGGCCAGGTAGACGAAGCGCTCGTGCGGCAGCTCGGCCTGCAGCGCGCGCAGCACGCTCAGGCCGCCCACGCCGCTATCGAATACGCCGATGGGCTGCTGCTCTGAGGGCACGTTAGGCTGCGGCGACTTCAATGCCCTTGAACTCGCCCGTGGCGATGCGCTTTTGCCACTCGGCCGGGCCAGTAGTGTGTGCGCTGGTGCCACCGGCGTCCACGGCCACGGTCACGGGCATGTCCACCACGTCGAATTCGTAGATGGCTTCCATGCCCAGGTCGGCAAAGCCCACGACCTTAGCGGCCTTGATGGCCTTGGACACGAGGTAGGCGGCGCCGCCCACGGCCATGAGGTAGGCGCTCTTGTGCTTCTTGATGGCCTCGATGGCGACGGGGCCGCGCTCGGACTTGCCGATCATGGCGATGAGGCCGGTCTCGGCCAGCATCATGTCGGTGAACTTGTCCATGCGCGTGGCGGTGGTGGGGCCGGCGGGGCCGACGACCTCGTCGCGCACCGGATCGACCGGGCCCACGTAGTAGATGGCGCGGTTGGTGAAGTCCACGGGCAGCTTCTCGCCCTTGGCCAGCATGTCCTGGATGCGCTTGTGCGCGGCGTCGCGGCCGGTGAGCATCTTGCCGTTGAGCAGCAGGGTCTGGCCGGGCTTCCAGCTCGCCACCTCTTCCTTGGTGAGCGTGTTCAGGTCGACGCGCTTGCTCTTCTCGGTATCGGGCGTCCAGTCCACCTTGGGCCACAGGTCGAGGCTGGGCGCATCGAGGTACACGGGGCCGGAGCCATCCATGACGAAGTGTGCGTGGCGCGTGGCTGCGCAGTTGGGGATCATGGCCACGGGCTTGCTGGCCGCGTGCGTGGGGTACATCTTGATCTTCACGTCTAGCACCGTGGTCAGGCCGCCCAGGCCCTGCGCGCCGATGCCCAGGGCGTTGACCTTCTCGTACAGCTCCAGGCGCAGTTCCTCGACTTGGTCGAGCTTCTCGCCGCGCGCGGCCTTGACCTGCAGCTCGTACATGTCCAGGTCTTCCATCAGGCTTTCCTTGGCCAGCAGCACGGCCTTTTCCGCCGTGCCGCCGATGCCGATGCCCAGCATGCCCGGGGGGCACCAGCCCGCGCCCATGGTGGGCACGGTCTTGAGCACCCAGTCGACGATGTTGTCGCTGGGGTTCATCATGATCATCTTGGACTTGTTCTCGCTGCCGCCACCCTTGGCGGCCACCGTGACGTCCACCGTGTTGCCGGGCACGATCTGTACGTTGATGACGGCAGGGGTGTTGTCCTTGGTGTTCTTGCGAGCGAACTGCGGGTCGGCCACCACGCTGGCACGCAGCATGTTGTCGGGGTGGTTGTAGCCCTGACGCACGCCTTCGTTCACGGCGTCTTCGAGGCTGCCGGTGAAGCCTTCCCAGCGCACGTCCATGCCCACTTTCAGGAAGACGTTGACGATGCCCGTGTCCTGGCAGATGGGGCGGTGGCCGGTGGCGCTCATCTTGCTGTTGGTGAGGATCTGTGCCATCGCGTCCTTGGCGGCGGGGCTTTGCTCGCGCTCGTAGGCGCGCGCCAGGTGGGCGATGAAATCAGGCGTGTGGTAGTAGCTGATGTACTGCAGCGCACCGGCAATGGAGTCGATCAGGTCCTGTTGGCGAATGGTCGTCGTGGTCATGGCGTGGAGCGGATAGGGTCTGGAAACGCAAAACCCCCCAATTATCCCTCCGCGCCTTGCACGGGCCTGTCTGCCGGGAAATTGGCCCTGCTACGCAAGCAGGGCGGATGTGGGTATGCTGGCGGAGTCTTGGGCAGGTTCCCAGGCCCCTGTCGTCTCGCAAAGGAGATCCTTGCATGACCGCTTCGCAGTCCGTGCCCGCCGGCCAGCCCACGCGCACCGAGCGCGATACGTTCGGCCCCATCGACGTGCCCGCCGCGCGCCTGTGGGGCGCGCAGACGCAGCGCTCGCTGCAGCATTTCGCGATCTCGGGCGAGCGCATGCCGGCCGAGTTGGTGTCGGCCCTGGCCCAGGTCAAGCGCGCGAGCGCCTACGTGAACCACTCGCTGGGGCTGCTGAGCGCTACCAAGACCACGGCCATCGTGGCGGCGGCCGACGAGGTGATCGCGGGGGCGCACGCGGGCGAGTTTCCGCTCGTGGTCTGGCAGACCGGCTCGGGCACGCAGACCAACATGAACATGAACGAGGTGCTGGCCAACCGCGCGAGCGAGATGCTCGGCGGCCCGCGCGGCGAGGAGCGCCTGGTGCACCCCAACGACGACGTGAACAAGAGCCAGTCGAGCAACGACGTGTTCCCCACGGCCATGCACGTGGCGGCCGTGGAAGCGATCACGCACCGCCTGCTGCCCGCGCTGCAGGGGCTGCGCACCACGCTCGTGGCCAAGGCCGAGGCGTTCGCCGGCATCGTGAAGATCGGGCGCACCCACCTGCAGGACGCGACGCCGCTCACTCTGGGGCAGGAGGTCTCGGGCTGGGTGGCGCAGCTGCAGCATGCCGAGCAGCATGTGCGTGCAGCGCTGCCGCACCTGTGCGAGTTGGCACTGGGCGGCACGGCCGTGGGCACGGGGCTGAACGCGCCGCCGGGCTACGCGCAGGCCGTGGCCGAGGAACTGGCGGCCCTCACGGGCCTGCCCCTGGTCACGGCGCCGAACAAGTTCGAGGCACTCGCGAGCTGCGACGCGCTGGTGCAGGCGCACGGCGCGCTCAAGGGCCTGGCCGCGGGCCTCATGAAGATCGCCAACGACGTGCGCTGGCTCGCCAGCGGCCCGCGCAGCGGCCTGGGCGAGATCACGATTCCCGAGAACGAGCCGGGCTCGTCCATCATGCCGGGCAAGGTCAACCCCACGCAGTGCGAGGCACTCACCATGCTGTGCGTGCAGGTGCTGGGCAACGACGTGGCCATCAACGTGGGCGGGGCCTCGGGCAACTTCGAGCTCAACGTGTTCCGGCCCATGGTCATCCACAACTTCCTGCAGAGCGTGCGCCTGCTGGCCGACGGCATGGTGAGCTTCAATGAACATTGCGCCGTGGGCATCGAGCCCAACCACGACCGCATCGAGGAACTCGTGGAGCGTTCGCTGATGCTCGTGACCGCGCTCAACCCCCACATTGGCTACGACAAGGCAGCCGCCATCGCCAAGAAGGCGCACAAGGAAGGCAGCAGCCTGCGCGAGGCGGCCATCGCCTCGGGCCATGTCACGGCCGAGCAGTTCGACGAGTGGGTGGTGCCGGGCAAGATGGTGTAGCCCCAAAAGCAAAAGAGCCCGCGTGGGCGGGCTCTTTGCCGGGGCGCGGCGGGTGCCGCGCTACTGCGCCTGCGGGCGGCGCACGGTGCGGAAAACGTACTTGAGCGCGTCGCCCACGGTGCTCTCCCACACGGGCCATTCGTGCTTGCCGTTGACGATGCGCAGCTCGGCGGGCTGCTTGTTCTTGCGCAGCAGGGCGTAGAGCTGCGTGGCCTCGGACTCGATCATGAACTCGTCGTCGTCGCCCGAGTTGATGTACATGGGCACGGCCACCTTCTTCTGCAGGAAGGACTCCCACAGCGAGGGGTAGTTGTAGGCCTTCCACACATCGGCGTTGTAGGCACCGTCGGTGCCCGGCGCGGCGAACACCTTCACGAAGCGCGCCGACGAGTCCGCGGGCGGCTCGGGGTTGTAGATCGCGGGGCTCAGCAGGGCCGCGGCCTGGAACTTCTCGGGGTACTTGAGCACGTAGCGCAGTGCGCCGTAGCCGCCCATCGACAGGCCGCCGACCACGCGGCCGTCGCGCGTGGCAAGCGCGCGGTAGTTCTTCTCCACATGCGGCACCAGGTCGTTGAAGAAGGCCGTCTCCATCTTCTCCTTGAGGTCCACGTACCAGGTGGTGCCCGCGTCGGGCATCACGATGATGGCGGGGGGCATGTCGCCATTGGCGACGAGCGCGTCCACCGTGCGCAGCAGGCTGCCCTTGACGGGCCAGTCGTTGCGCTCGCCCGCGTTGCCGTGCAGCAGGTACATCACGGGGTAGCGCAGCTTGGCGTTGGCGTCGTAGCCCGTGGGCAGGTAGACGTTGTAGGTCCAGGCGCGGCCCAGCGTGGGGCTCTTGAACTCGGCCGCTTCGATGGTGCCGGCCCGGGCGA
>JASLFM010000096.1 GCA_030150585.1 Acidovorax sp. | reverse complement strand
GTGGCCTTGGTGAAGTTGGTGTACAGGGCCTCATCGGTGGAGTAGTGGCGGGCCGAATACAGGTTGACGACCTGCTCCTGGGCGCTTGCGCTGCCGAGGGTGGCGAGCGCGCAGGCGGCCAGCAGGGCCTTCATGGTCTTGTGCATAGACGGAGTCTTTCGGTGGTAACGACCCGTAGATGATAAGGCAAACGCGAATTATTCTTAATAAAGAAAGATTGGACTGCGGGGTCATGCCGCCAGTAGCGCCAGCATGCCCGATGCCGCGGGCGATAGCGGCCGGCCCTTGAGTGTGACTCTGTACAGGGGGCGCGAGAGGTCTTCGGCTCCTTGCAGCGCGAGTTCCTGCAGCGCGCCGAGCTGCAGCAGGTCGGCCACCACGGCGCGCGGCAGGATCGAGGCGCCCAGCCCGCTGGCCACGGTGCGTGCGATGGCCTCGTTGCTGGCCATTTCCATCCAGGGCGCGGCAGGGTGGCCCAGGCGATGGAGCACGGCCTCGGCGGCCTGGCGCGTGCCGGAGCCGGGCTCTCGCAGGATCCACTGGCGCGCACCCAGCACGCCTTGCAGGTTGGCCGCCGGGCCGGGGGGCACGACGACGACAAGGGGATCATCCCGCCAGAAGGCCGTGTCGAGCCGGTCGTCGTCGACCTCGCCTTCGACCAGGGCGAGATCGATGCTGCGCTGCGCCAACTGCTCGCAGATCCACTGCGTGTTGCCCACCACCAGCTTCGGTGTGACGAGCGGATGCCGTGCATGGAAGCGGGCGATGAACGGCGGCAGCCAGTAGCTGGCCACCGTGGTGCTCGCGCCCACGCTGAGGCTGCCGCGCTGCACGCCCACGCGCGCACGGACATCCTCAAGGGCCGTGCGCTCAATCGCGAAGATGGCGCGTGCATGCGAGAGCAGGGCGGCGCCGGCCTCGGTGAGGTGGATGCCCTTGGCACCGCCGCGGCTGCCCCCCTGGCCGCGCTCGAGCAGGGCCAGGTCCAGTTGGTGCTCCAGTTCGCTGATGCCCTTCGAGACCGCCGGCTGGCTGATCCAGAGCGCTTCGGCGGCGCGCGAGAAGCTGCCGGCCTCGGCCACGGCCACAAACAGGCGCAACAGGTGGAGGTTTAATTGCATAACTTGAATTCATGCATCGGTGAATTTTATGTCTTTGATTTCTGGTGCATGGATTCTTAACCTTGGGCATCGCTGTTTTGTCTTGCTTCTTTGCCCATGTCTTCCTTGCTGCGTGCCTCTCCGGTGTTTCCATTGTTCCGTCCCCTGTGGGCTGGGGTTGGCTTCGCTGCGGGCATTGCCGCGCTGGCAGCGGCGTTCGCGGCGTGGCCGCCCGTGGCGAAGTTGGGGCTCAGTGCAATGACACTGGCGATCGCGCTGGGCATGCTGGCTGGCAACGCGGCGCCGGGGCTGGTGGCTGGCCGTGCGGGTGCGGGTATCGACTTCGCGCGCGGCACGCTGCTGCGGGCTGGCGTGGTGCTATATGGCCTGCGCATTTCGTTCCAGGACATTGGCGCGGTAGGCTGGCCTGGCCTGGTCATCAGCGTGGCGGTTGTCGCCATGGTGTTTGGCGCGGCAGTGTATGCCGGCACCCGCTGGCTGGGTCTGGACCGGGAGACCGCCGCGCTGATCGGCGCGGGCAGCGCGATCTGCGGGGCGGCTGCCGTCATGGCAACCCAGCCCGTGGTGCGCGGCGCGGAGCACAAGGTGTCCATCGCCGTCGCCACGGTGGTGGTGTTCGGCACGCTGGCCATGGTGGCGTACCCGCTGGCCTATCCGTATCTGGGGCTGTCCGAGCATGCGTTCGGGCTGTTCGCGGGCTCCACGGTCCACGAGGTCGCGCAGGTGGTGGCCGTGGGCGAGGCCGTGGGCGGCGACGCGGCCAAGGCTGCCGTGGTGGAGAAGATGCTGCGCGTCATGCTGCTCGCGCCGTTCCTGCTGCTGCTCTCGGCGCGCTCCGCCGCGGCAACCGCAGGTGGTGCGGGCTGGCGGCAGGTGCAGGTGCCCTGGTTCGCCGTGGCCTTCATCGGCGTGAGCGCCATCCATTCGCTGCACCTGCTGCCGCCAGGGCTGGTGGCGGCACTGGTGCAGCTCGACACCTTGCTGCTGGGCACCGCCATGGCCGCTATGGGGCTGCGCACCAGCCTGGGCAGCCTGCGGCAGGCCGGGCTGCAGCCGCTGAAGCTCGCGGGCCTGCTGTTCGTTTTGCTCACGGTGGGTGGCTACGCGCTGAACCGCGCGGCGTTGCAGTGGCTGGGGTAAGGGGCGCTACCGGGTGCGGGACTCGATCTCGGCGCGCAGGCGGGCCTCCTGGGCCTGCAGCTCCGGGGTGAAATCGGCTCCGAAATCTGCAGCCTCGAACACCGGGCGGATTTCGATCTCGGAGTCGCTCACCATCGGGTTGGGGCAGCGCCGGACCCATTCGACGGCTTCTTCCATCGAGGCGACTTCCCACAACCAGAACCCAGCGACAAGCTCCTTGGTCTCCGTGAACGGACCGTCCACTACCGTGCGCCGGGGGCCCGAGAAGCGCACGCGCTTGCCCTTGGCGCTGGGGTGCAGTCCCTCGCCCGCGAGCATGATGCCCGCGCGCACCAGCTCCTCGTTGTAACGGCCCATGGCCGCGAGCAGTTCCGTGCTGGGCATTTCGCCGGCTTCGGATTCACGGGTTGCCTTCACCATTACCATCACGCGCATGTTCGTTGCTCCTGGGTTTCGAGTGGGGCCGCATCCCTCCAGGGAATCCCGGAACCAAGGATGGGGCCCTGACCCTACGACGGGCGGGGCGTGCCAGAATTGACATTCTGCGGGCAAGAAAAAAGCCTGCTACGCGTGAACGTAGCAGGCTTTGCAGTGGCTCCTCGACCTGGGCTCGAACCAGGGACCTACGGATTAACAGTCCGGCGCTCTACCGACTGAGCTATCGAGGAATGATCGGTATTGGAAAAATGATCCCTGTGCAATTGCAGGAATCCGAATTTTTGGCTCCTCGACCTGGGCTCGAACCAGGGACCTACGGATTAACAGTCCGGCGCTCTACCGACTGAGCTATCGAGGAACAAGACTTAGATTATATACACAAAAAATCTGTGTTTTCCAGAAAGCGGACCCGGGCGAAGAATCCGCGCTACGCGGGCTCCGGCCGCCGCCAGAGCCAGGCGAGCACGCCTGCCATGCAGGTGATCGCCACCGCGCGCACCCACGTGGGTGCCGGGGCGAGCAGCAGGATGGCCGTGCAGAGCGCCATGAGCACGGTGGCGCTCCACTTGGCCCGGCGGCTTACGCAGCCGCCCTGGGCCCAGTTGCGCAGCATGGGGCCGAACAGCGGATGCTTCCACAGCCAGGCATGCAGCCGGGGCGAGCTGCGCGCCGCGGCCCAGCCCGCCATGAGGATGAAGACGGTGGTGGGCAATCCCGGCACGAAAATGCCGACGATACCAAGGGCCAGGCTCAGCAGCGCGAAGGC
>JASLFM010000073.1 GCA_030150585.1 Acidovorax sp. | reverse complement strand
CGCGCATTCACCCCGCCCAGGAACAGGATGCCCATGGCGATCACGGCGATCACCATGAAGGCCCCCATGTCGGGCTCGGCCAGCAGCAGCGCACCCACGATGGCCACGGCCAGCCCCATGGGCAGCACAGCGCGGAAGAAGCGCTCCTTCACCTCCATCTTGCGCACCATGTAGTCGGCTGCGTAGATGAGCACGGCGAACTTGGCCAGCTCCGAGGGCTGGAAGTTCATGATGCCGAGCGAGAGCCAGCGCCGCGCGCCATTGACCACCGTGCCCACGTGCGGGATCAGCACCGCGATGAGCAGCACGATGGAGGCCACGAACAGCCAGGGCGCCATGCGCTCCCACACCTTCATGGGCACCTGAAAGGCGAGCAGCGCGGCAACGAAGCCCATGGCGAGCGCCATCACGTGGCGCACGAGGAAATGCGTGGGAGCGATCTTGCCGAAACGCGGGTTGTCGGGCATGGCGATGGAGGCCGAATACACCATCACCAGCCCCCATGCCAGCAGCGCCACGACCACGCAGAGCAGCGCCTGGTCGAAACCCAGCACGCGCGCGGGCGTGGCCGCGGTCTGGCGGTACTCGGTGCCGCCCACGCGCACGGGCAGCACATCGGCGGCCTTGCCCGGCAGGGCGCCGAACCATCCCGCGATGCGTTGCAGCGTGCTCGAGACGGCCGCGTTCATAGGCTGCCCTCCAGGTCCTGCCCGCGCTCTTGCGCGAGGGCGCGCACAGCGTCGCAGAACACCTGCGCGCGGTGGGCGTAGTCCTTGAACATATCGAGGCTTGCGCAGGCCGGCGACATGAGCACGGCGTCGCCCGCTTGGGCGTGCCGCGTGGCCAGTTGCACAGCCTCGTCCATGGAGGCGGCGTCGACCAGCGCGACACCGGTGTCCCGCAGCGCGGCGCGGACCAGCGACGCATCGCGCCCGATGAGCACGGCGGCGCGCACATGGCGTGCGACGGGCGCGGCCAGCGGCGCGAAGTCCTGCCCCTTGCCGTCACCGCCCAGGATGACGACGATGCGCCGTTCGGCGCCCAGGCCGGTAAGCGCGGCCACGGTGGCGCCCACGTTCGTGCCCTTGCTGTCGTCAAAGTATTCAACCCCGTCCACGGTGCCCAAGCTCTCCACGCGGTGCGGTTCTCCGCGGTACTCGCGCAGGCCGTAGAGCATGGCACCGAGCGGGCAGCCGGCGGCCGTGGCCAGCGCCAGCGCGGCCAATGCGTTGATGGCGTTGTGGCGGCCGCGGATGCGCAGCGCGTCGGCGGGCATGAGGCGCTGGACGTGCAGCTCCTCCTCGTGCAGCCTGGAGCGCTTGACGGTTTCGTCCGCCTCCAGCGCGCGCACCAGCCAGGCCATGCCGTTGACGGTCTCGATGCCGAAGTCGCCCGGGCGCTGGGGCAGGTCGCCGCCGAAGGTGACGTGGGCGCGCAGCTGCGGCTTCTGCAATTTCACCTTCACGGGCGGCGGCAGCATCTGCATCACCGCCATGTCCTCGCGGTTGAGCACCATGAGGCCCTTCTCGCCAAAGATGCGCGCCTTCGCCCCCGCGTAGGCGGCCATGCTGCCGTGCCAGTCGAGGTGATCCTGCGTGACGTTGAGCACCGTGGCCGCCGTGGGCTCGAAACCCGCGTCATCGTCGAGCTGGAAGCTCGACAGTTCCAGCACCCAGACCTCGGGCAGGTCGTTCGCGTCGATGCGACCAGCCAGCGTGCCCAGCAGCGTGGGGCCGATGTTGCCGGCCGCGGCCACGGTCTTGCCCGCATGCTCCACCAGCCGGCCCGTGAGCGATGTCACGGTGGTCTTGCCGTTGGTGCCCGTGACGGCCAGCACCGCGGGTGCATACCCATGCTGTGCGCGCAGCGCCTGCAGCGCCATCGCGTACAGGCCCAGCTCGCCCCCCACGCGCACGCCCGCGGCCCGGGCCGCGGACACGACGGGTGCCACGGTGGAGGGGCTGAGCCCTGGCGAGCGGTACACGGCATCGACGGACTGGCCCTCGACCAGCCCCGCGCCGAAGGCGCCCGCCACGAAGCGCACCTGCGGCAGCTCCTGCCGCAGCACGTCCAGCTGGGGTGGCGCTTCGCGCGTGTCGGCCACGGTCACCTGCGCGCCGCAGCGCGCACACCAGCGCGCCATCGCAAGGCCCGAGGCGCCCAGGCCCAGGATAAGGACGCTGCGGCCCCGCAGCGGCTGCTCGACCTCGCCGGGCCAGCCCGCGGGCACAGGGGGCAAGGCCTCGGCCACCTCGGTGGCAGCGATTTCGGCGGGCACAGGGACCTCGGCGCCGTCGGACGTGCTGGGCTCGGTGAAGATCCGGGCCACGAACGCGGCCGCGTCCTGGGCGGCCGTGAGCGTCGCGCGATCAGGCACCGCCTCCAGGGCCGGAGCGGCCGCGGGGGCCTGCGGCGCCGCGTTGTCCATGGCGCCGTCGGTGGGCTGGTCGTGGAGTTCGTCCGGGTTCATCGCAGCTTCAGCGTGGTGAGGCCGATGAGGCACAGCAGCATGGTGATGATCCAGAAGCGCACGACCACCTGCGTTTCCTTCCAGCCGCTCTTCTCGAAATGGTGGTGCAGCGGCGCCATCTTGAGCAGGCGCCGGCCTTCGCCGTAGCGGCGCTTGGTGTACTTGAACCAGGTGACCTGCAGCATCACCGACAGCGCCTCGACCACGAAGATGCCGCCCATGACGGCGAGCACGATCTCCTGGCGCACGATCACCGCGATGGTGCCGAGCGCGGCGCCGAGCGCGAGTGCGCCCACGTCGCCCATGAACACCTGGGCCGGATGCGTGTTGAACCACAGGAACGCGAGGCCCGCGCCCGCCATGGCGGCGCAAAAGATCAGCAACTCGCCCGAGCCAGGAATGTGCGGGAACAGCAGGTACTTGGAATAGCTCGCACTGCCCGTCACGTAGGCGAAGATGCCCAGGGCCGAGCCCACCATGATCACGGGCATGATCGCCAGGCCGTCCAGCCCGTCGGTGAGGTTCACCGCATTGCTCGAACCCACGATCACGAGGTAGGTCAGGACCACGAAGCCCAGCACGCCCAGCGGGTAGCTGACCTCCTTGAAGAAGGGCACGAGCAGGCCGGCCTTGGGCGGCAGGTCGAGCGAAAAGCCCGACTGCACCCAGGTGATGAACAGCTCGAACACGCGCGCATTGGAGTTTTCGGAAATGCTGAACACCAGGTACAGCGCGGCCAGCAGACCGATCACGGACTGCCAGAAGTACTTCTCGCGCGAGCGCATGCCCTCGGGGTCCTTGTTGACCACCTTGCGCCAGTCGTCCACCCAGCCGATGGCGCCGAAGCCCAGCGTCACGGCCAGCACGATCCACACGAAGCGGTTGGACAGGTCGAACCACAGCAGCGTGGAGATGGCGATCGACCCCAGGATCAGCACCCCGCCCATGGTGGGCGTGCCGCTCTTGGCCAGGTGGCTCTGCATCGCGTAGCCCCGGATGGGCTGGCCGATCTTGAGCGCGGAGAGCACGCGGATGACCTTCGGGCCCGCGACCAGGCCGATGAGCAGGGCCGTCATGGCCGCCATCACCGCACGGAACGTGAGGTACTGGAAGACGCGGAAGAAGCCGAACTCGGGCGAGAGGCCCTGCAGCCATTGCGACAGCATCAGGAGCATGTGCCCTCCCCCCCGGTTTCGATGGCCTGCACCACCTGTTCCATCTTCATGAACCGCGATCCCTTCACCAGCACGCTGCCCACCTCGGGCAGCTGCGTGCGCACCGCCGCGAGCAGCGATGCCATGTCTTCGAAATGCCGCGCGCCGGGCCCGTAGGCCTCGGCGGCATGCTTGCTTTGCGCCCCCAGCGCGAACAGCCGGGGGATGCCGCTGGCGCGCGCATGCGCCCCCGCCTCGGCATGGAACTGCGGCCCCTGGTCGCCCACCTCGCCCATGTCGCCCATCACCAGCAGCTGGGGGCCGGGCAGCTCGGCCAGCACGTCGATGGCGGCACGCATGGAGTCGGGGTTGGCGTTGTAGCTGTCGTCCACCACCGTGATGGCGCGGCCCTGGAGCGTCACGCTGAACGCGCGCGAACGGCCCTTCACGGGGCTGAACGCAGCCAGCCCCTGCGCCACGGCATCGGGCGATGCGCCCGCGGCCAGTGCACAGGCCGTGGCGGCGAGCGCGTTGGCAACGTTGTGGCGGCCCGCGATGTGGAGCCGGGCATGCACCGGGCCCTGGGGCGTTTCCAGGGCAACCTGCCAGGCGCCCTCGCTCCAATGGGCGCTGGCGCAACGCACATCCGCACCTGCGCCGCCGAACGTGGTGCAGCGGCGCCCGTCGGCCAGGCTCTGCCAGAGGGTGCTGTACGCATCGCCATGCGGAAACACGGCCACGCCATCGCGGGGCAGCGCGGCGAGGACCGAGCCGTTTTCCTCGGCCACGGCCTGCACGGTGTGCATGAATTCCAGGTGCTCGCGCTGCGCGTTGTTCACCAGCGCCACCGTGGGCCGCACGATGTCGGCGAGATAGGCGATCTCGCCCGGGTGGTTCATGCCGAGCTCCACCACGCCCATGCGATGCTGCGCCGCCAGGCGCAGCAGGGTCTGCGGCACGCCGATGGCGTTGTTCAGGTTGCCGCGTGTCGAGAAGGCCGCGTCGCCCGCCTGCGCCGCGAGGATGCAGGCGATCATCTGCGTGACGGTGGTCTTGCCGTTGCTGCCCGTCACCGCGATGAGCGGCAGCGCGAACTGCGCGCGCCAGCCCGCGGCCAGCGCACCCAGCGCCGCGAGGCTGTCGGGCACCTCGATGCCGGGCAGCCCTGCCGCGCCGAGCCCGCGCTGGGCCACGGCCGCGGCGGCGCCTGCCGCACGGGCCTGCGGCAGGAAATCGTGCGCGTCGAAGCGCTCGCCCTGCAAGGCCACGAACAGGTCGCCCGGCTGCAGCGTGCGCGTGTCGGTGTGCACGCGCGCCAGCGGCACGCCGCCGTCACCCACCAGGCGGGCTTGCGGAATGCGCTGGCGGATGAGCGCAAAGGCCTGCTGCAGGGCCAGCATCATGCGGCCCCTCCCTTGCGGGCCGCCAACGCCTGCTGCGCATGTGCCATGTCGGAGAACGGCAGGCGCGCGCCGGCCGTTTCCTGGTAATCCTCGTGCCCCTTGCCCGCGATCAGCACCACGTCCTCGGGGGCGGCCTCGCGGATGGCCTGCGCAATTGCAGCGGCACGGTCGGGCTCTGCGCGCACGCTGGTACCTGCCACCATGCCCTGCAGGATCTGGTGGATGATGGCCGCGGGCACCTCGCCGCGCGGGTTGTCGCTGGTGACGAGGACGGCGTCCGCATGGCGCTGCGCTACAGCACCCATCAGCGGGCGCTTGGCGGCATCGCGGTTGCCGCCGCAGCCGAAAACGCACCACAGCAGCCCCCCGCGTTCCGCTGCCACGGGGCGCAGCGCCACAAGCGCCTGTTCGAGCGCATCGGGCGTGTGGGCATAGTCCACGGCCACAAGGGGCAGCCCCGGCTCGGCGATCTGCTCCATGCGGCCAGGCACGGGCGCGAGCTGCGCGCAGGCCCCCACGGCCTGCGCGAGCGGAACGCCCAGCGCGCGCAGGGCCGCGATCACACCCAGCAGGTTGGAGACGTTGTACTGGCCGATCACGCGGGTCTGCAACACCTCATGGTGCGCGCCCTCGGCCACGGTGAAGCGCAGGCCGCCATTGGCGAAGGCAATGCCCTGCGCCTGCAGCCGCGCGGGGCCGCGCACCGAAACACTCCACAGGTCCAGGCCCCGGTCCGCCAGCGTGGCAAGGAGCTCGGCGCCACGCGGATCGTCGATGTTGAGCACGGCGGCCTGCAGACCTGGCGCATCGAACAGCGTGGCCTTGGCCTGCCAGTAGGCCGCCATGCTGCCGTGGTAGTCGAGGTGGTCTTGTGTGAAGTTGGTGAACAGCGCCACGCGGATGCGCGTGCCCGCAAGCCGGTGCTCGGACAGGCCGATGGACGAGGCCTCGATGGCGCAGTGCCCCACCCCCTGGTCGGCGAACGCGCGGAACGCGCGCTGCAGCCGCACGGGGTCGGGCGTGGTCATTCCCGTGGGTTCGAGGCCGGGTGGAATTCCCATGCCCAAAGTGCCCACCAGCGCGCATCCAGCATGCCCATGAAGATCCTGTTTCGATAGCGACGCGAGGGCATTGGCGATCCACCAGGCCGTGCTGGTCTTGCCGTTGGTGCCCGTGACGGCAAGCACGGCCAGACGCTGTGCCGGGTGGCCAAACCACTCGGCCGCGATCAGTCCCGTGGCCGCCTTGAGCCCGTGCAGCGCCGCCATGTGCCCGCCCGAGAAACCGAAGGCCTCCACGCCTTCGTGCTCGACGAGGCAGGCCGCGGCACCCCGCGCGATGGCGTCGCCCACGTGGGCCCGGCCGTCGGTGGCCGCGCCGGGCCAGGCAATGAACCCGTCACCCGGCTGGATGAGGCGGCTGTCCACCTGCAGCGTGCCGGTGACGCGCGCGCGCAGGAAAGAGACGGCGTCGTGGACCGTGGGTAGCAGCGCGATCACAGCGGCTCCTCCACCGCGTTGGCCACGATCTGGGGCTTGACAGCCATGTCCGGCTGCACCCCCATGAGGCGCAGCGTCTGCTGCACCACTTCGCTGAACACGGGCCCCGCCACGGTGCCGCCGTAGTAGCTGCCGGCCGAGGGCTCGTCGATCATCACCGCGACGATGATGCGCGGTTTGTCGATGGGGGCCATGCCCGTGAACCAGGCGCGGTACTTGCCCGCCGCATAGCCCTTGCCGGCCTGCTTGCGCGCCGTGCCCGACTTGCCGCCCACCGAGTAGCCCACGGTCTGGGCCTTCTGGCCCGTGCCGCCGGGGCCTGCGGCCAGCCACAGCATGTGGCGCACCAGCTCGGCCGTCTTCGGCGAGAAAACCTGCGTGCCCGCGGGCGGCTCGCTGACCTTGAGCATGGTGGCAGGTATCACCCGGCCGTCGTTCGAGAACACGGTGTAGGAGCGCGCCATCTGGAACAGCGATGCCGACAAGCCGTAGCCGTAGGCGATGGTGGCCTGCTCCACAGGCTTCCAGCTCTTCCAGGGACGCAGGCGCCCGCTGGCCGCACCGGGGAAGGCGATCTGGGGCTTTTGCCCGTAGCCCAGCGCGGTATGCACGTTCCACATTTCCTGCGGCGCCATGCGCTGCGCGACCTTGAGCGCACCGATGTTGCTGGACTTCTGGATCACGCCATCCACCGTGAGCGCGCCGTAGTTGTGCGTGTCCGAGATCGTGAAGCCGCCCAGCGCGTATTTGCCGGGCGAGGTATCAATCACCGTGTCGTTGCGCACGCGGCCCAGCTCCAGCGCCATGCCGATGGTGATGGGCTTCATGGTGGAGCCGGGCTCGAAGGTGTCGGTGATGGCGCGGTTGCGCAACTGCTCGCCCGAGAGGTTCACCCGGCTGTTGAGGTTGTAGCTGGGGTAGTTGGCCAGCGCCAGCACTTCGCCCGTGTGCGCGTCGAGCACCACCACGCTGCCAGCCTTGGCCTTGTTGGCGATCACCTGGTCGCGCAGCTTCTGGTAGGCGAAGAACTGCACCTTGGAGTCGATGGACAGCTGCATGTCCTTGCCGTCCACGGGCGGCACGTCGGTGCCCACCCCCTCGACGACGCGCCCCAGGCGGTCCTTGATCACGCGGCGCGAGCCGGGCTTGCCGGCCAGGTCCTTGTCGAAAGCCAGCTCCATGCCTTCCTGGCCGTGGTCTTCCACGTTGGTGAAGCCCACCACGTGCGCCGCAGCCTCTCCCTCGGGGTACTGGCGCTTGTATTCCTTGCGCTGGTAAATGCCCTTGATATCCAGCTTGGCGATCTGCTGGCCCACCTCCCAGTCGAGCTGGCGCTTGATCCACACGAAGGTCTTGTCCTCGTCGGCAAGCTTGGCCTGGAGCGCGGACAGCGGCATGTCCATGAGGCGCGCGAGCTCCTTGAGCTTGTCGCGCACCTCGGGCTTGTCCTGGTCCACGTCCTCAGGGATGGCCCAGATGCTCGCGGCGGGCACGCTGGATGCAAGGATCAGGCCGTTGCGGTCCAGAATGCGGCCACGGTTGGCCGGCAGCTCCAGCGTGCGCGCAAAGCGCACCTCACCCTGGCGCTGGAAGAACGCGTTGCCGAAGACCTGCACGTAGGCCGCGCGTGCGCCCAGCCCCACGAAGCCCAGCGCGATCGCGGCGACGATGAACTTGCTGCGCCACACGGGCGTCTTGCTCGCGAGCAGGGGACTGGCGGTATAGACCACGCTGCGGCTCATGGCGTCCCTCCAGCCGCTGCGGGCGCGACGCCGTCGGTCACGTACTGGGTGATGGCCGGGGTGGCCGTGCGCATCTGCAGCCGGTCGCGCGCGAGCTGCTCCACGCGCAGCGGCGTGGCCTGCGCGCGCTTTTCGACCTGCAGGCGCTGGTGTTCGGTTTCGAGCCGGCGCGACTCGGCCACAGCGCGGTCGAGCTCGGTAAACAGCCGGCGCGACTCGTACTGCGTGTGCACAAGGTAGAGCGCGCTGGCCATCACGGCCAGCAGCAGCACCAGATTCAGCCGGATCATGGCAGCACCCCCACGCTCCCCGCTGCGCGTGGTTCGCTGCCCCCCAAGGGGGCCTTCACGCCTTCGGGCGGCCGTGCGGCGTTCATGCCGGCACCTCCGTGCGCTCGGCCACGCGCATCACGGCGCTGCGCGCGCGCGGGTTGGCCTCCACCTCGGCCGCGCCGGGCTTGATGCGCTCCAGCGCCCGAAAGCGCATGGGCTGCGGCGGCGCGAACGGTGCGCGGCGGTCGTAGACCTCCTTGGAATGCTGCGCGATGAACTGCTTGACGATGCGGTCCTCGAGCGAGTGGAAGCTGATGACGACCAGCCGCCCGCCCGGACGCAGCACGCGCACGCTGGCGGCTAGCGCCTGTTGCAGCTCCTCAAGCTCGGCGTTGATGAAAATCCGAAGAGCCTGAAATGTGCGCGTTGCAGGGTTCTGGCCCGGCTCGCGGGTTTTGACCGCGCCAGCCACGATGTCGGCCAGCTCTGCGGTGGTTGTAACAGGGCCCCGTTCCTGCCGCCGAGCAACAATCGCCTTTGCAATGGGGCCAGCAAACCGTTCTTCACCGTAGTCACGTATCACCTCCGCTATTCGTGCCACCTCGGCATCTGCCAGCCACTCGGCCACGCTGACGCCGCGCGTGGTGTCCATGCGCATGTCCAGCGGACCGTCGAATCGGAAACTGAAGCCGCGCTCGGGACTGTCGATTTGCGGCGAGCTCACGCCCAGATCCATGAGGATGCCGTCAGCGCTGCCGTCGGGCAGATCGGCCAAGTGGCGGAATCCCTCGTGCCGAATGGAAAAGCGCGCATCGGTGATGCGCGCGGCTTCCTGGATGGCTTCGGGGTCCTTGTCGAACGCCACGAGGCGCCCTTGCGGCCCGAGCCTCAGCAGAATGCGGCGCGAATGCCCTCCGCGGCCGAAGGTGGCATCCACCCAGGTGCCGGCGGGCTGCGGCCCGGCGCCGCCGAGCAGCGCATCGACCGCCTCGTCGAGCAGGACCGTGGTGTGGGAGAGAGGCTGGTTCACATGGCCCCTCAGAAGGAGAAGTCCTTGAAGACGTCGGGCATTTCGCCCTGCATGGCCGCCGCCTCCTGGGCGTCGTACGTGGCCTTGTCCCACAGTTCGAAGTGGTTGCCCATGCCCAGGAGCATGGCGTCCTTGGAGATGCCTGCGGCCTCGCGCAGCTCGGGCGACACGAGCACGCGGCCCGTGGCGTCCATCTCCACGTCCATGGCGTTGCCGAGAAAGATGCGCTTCCACCACTGGGCCGACATGGGCAGCTCGGCGATGCGCGCACGGAACTTCTCCCACTCGGGACGCGGGAACACCATGAGGCAGCCGTGCGGGTGCTTGGTGATCGTGAGCTGGCCCGCAGCCGTCGCATTCAGGACGTCACGATGCCGGGTCGGCACGGACAGCCGCCCCTTCGCATCCAGACTCAGCGATGACGCCCCTTGAAACACGGATTTCGATCCCAGCTTGTTGCGCCCCCGGAGGCCTCTTCGCAGAGGCACCAAGGGCACTTTTCACCACTAAATTGCACTTTTTTGCACTGTAGCAGGAAAAGCACACCACACCCAAGGGGCGGCAACAAACTTTTGCAATGAAATCAAGGACTTAGGAGCGAATTTGCAGACCAGAAAGTTGCAAAAACCGTTTCCCGGCAGGCACGTAGCACCTTCAATGCAAGTGCTTTGTGAAGGCTTGACGCCGGTCAGAGGATGTAGCGGGACAAGTCCTCGTTCTGGCTCAGCGTCTGCAGCCGGGCATCCACGTAGGCGGCATCCACCACCACGGTCTGGCCCGAGAGCTTCGTGGCGTCGAAGCTCACGTCGTCGAGCAGGCGCTCCATCACGGTGGACAGGCGGCGCGCGCCGATGTTCTCGGTGCGCTCGTTGACCTCGTAGGCGATGTGCGCCAGGCGGGTGATGCCCTCGGGCGTGAAATCGAGCGCCACGCCTTCCGTGGCCAGCAGCGCCTGGTACTGCTTCACGAGCGAAGCGTGGGTCTGCGTGAGGATGGCCTCGAAGTCCTGCACCGACAGCGACCCCAGTTCCACGCGGATCGGGAAACGCCCCTGCAGCTCGGGAATCAGGTCGCTGGGCTTGGAGAGGTGGAACGCGCCCGAGGCGATGAACAGGATGTGGTCGGTCTT
>JASLFM010000392.1 GCA_030150585.1 Acidovorax sp. | reverse complement strand
GTGGGCACGGTGGGGGCTGCCCACCGCCAGACCTTTGACGTGGAATGCGAGATTCCCGAACTGGGCCTGGCCGAGCGCGGTATCGGCGGCTCGCGCCGTGCGGGCGAGCAGGCCGCCGCCGCTGCCATGCTCGCCACCTTGAAAGCAAGACATTGATGACCGATGCTACTAAAGACGTAGCTGCTGGCGCAGAACCCTCGGGCGCTGGAAGCCAAAATGACCTCGAATCCATGCTCACCGCCGCGCGCCCAGCCGGCGCGGGCGGGGAGGGCCAGCAGGGCCAACGGTGTGGCCTGATTGCCATCGTCGGCAAGCCGAACGTGGGCAAGTCCACGCTGATGAACGCGCTCGTGGGGCAGAAGATCAGCATCACCTCGCGCAAGGCGCAGACTACGCGCCACCGCATCACGGGCATTCGCACGCAGGGAGCGACGCAGTTCGTGTTCGTGGACACGCCGGGCTTCCAGACCAAGCACAGCACGGCGCTCAACAAGTCGCTCAACAAGACCGTGATGGGCGCGATTGGCGACGTGGACCTGATCCTCTTCGTGGTCGAGGCTGGCAATTTCACCCTCGCCGATGCCAAGGTGCTGTCGCTCTTCAAGCCCGGCATTCCCACGCTGCTCATCGCCAACAAGCTCGATGTGGTGCACCGCCGCGCCGAACTGGCCCCCTGGCTCAAGGGCATGCAGGAGCGCCATCCGTTCGCCGAGTTCGTGCCGATGTCGGCCAAGAACAAGGGCGACATCGAGCGCCTCTTCGGCATCTGCGAAAAGTACCTTCCCGAGCAGCCCTGGTGGTACGCCGAGGATGAGCTCACCGACCGCAGCGAGAAATTCCTCGCTTCCGAGACGGTGCGCGAAAAGCTGTTCCGCTTCACCGGCGACGAGCTGCCCTACACCTCCACTGTGGTCATCGACAAGTTCGACGAGGAAAAGAGCAAGCAGTACAAGCGCTTCATCCGCATCGCCGCAACCATCGTGGTCGAGCGCGAAGGCCACAAGGCCATGGTGATCGGCGAGAAGGGCGAGCGCCTCAAGCGCATCAGCACCGAGGCGCGCCAGGAGCTCGAAAAGCTCATGGACGCCAAGGTGTTCCTCGAAGTCTGGGTCAAGGTCCGCTCCGGCTGGGCGGACGATGAAGCCCGTGTCCGCTCGTTCGGCTACGAATGAAGGTCCAACGGGTCAGCGATGAACCCGCGTTCGTGCTCCACAGCTATGACTGGAGCGAATCGAGCCTGATCCTCGAAGTCTTCACCCGCCACCGGGGCCGCGTGGCGCTGGTGGCCAAGGGGGCGAAAAAGCCCAGTTCCAACTTCCGCCCCGTGCTGCTGCCGCTGCAGCCCCTGCGCTTGGGCTACACGCTGGGCGAGGAAATCCGTCCGCTCAAGAGTGCCGAATGGGTGGGCGGCCATGTCATGCCCACGGGCGATGCGCTGCTGTCCGGCCTGTACCTCAATGAGCTGCTGCTGCGCCTCACGGCGCGCGACGACCCGCATGCGCAGCTCTTCGACGTCTACGCGGGCGTGGTGCGCGTGCTGGCGAGCGAACACGGCGACGCGCTTGAGCCGGTGCTGCGCGCGTTCGAGCTGCTGCTGCTGCGTGAACTGGGCCTGCTGCCGAGCCTCGACGCCGAGACCCTCACGCTGTCGCCGCTGCGGCCCGAGGCCCGCTATGCCCTGGTGCCCGAGGGCGGCCTGCGCGCCGCGGCCCCGGGCGACCGTGCCACGCTCGCGGGCAGCCAGTGGCGCCTGCTGCAGCAGGCGCTTGATGCCGCCGCGGGCTACCCCGCCACCTTGCGCGCCTGCGCCGATGCTGCTTTCGAACTCAAGCCCCAGTTGCGCGCGCTGCTGCAATACCATTGCGGCAGCACCCTGCTGCGCACACGCCAGCTCATGATGGACCTGCAATCGTTATGAACCCATCCCCCCTTCGCACCGCCTTGTCGGTCAACGTCAACAAGGTCGCCCTGGTGCGCAATACGCGCCACCTGGGCATTCCCAGCGTCACGCGCGCGGCGCAACTGTGCCTGGAGGCGGGAGCGCAGGGCATCACCATCCACCCGCGCCCCGACGAGCGCCACATCCGCACCAGCGACGTGCACGAACTGGCCCAGCTGATGAAGGCCTGGCCGCAGGCCGAGTTCAACATCGAGGGCAATCCCACGCAGAACCTCATGGCCTTCATCCGCGAGGTGCGCCCCCACCAGGCCACCTTCGTACCCGACAGCGAGGACCAGTTCACGAGCGACCATGGCTGGAACCTCCCGCAGGACGCTGAGCGCCTGCGGCCACTGATCGCTGAGTGCCGCGCACTCGGCGTGCGCGTGAGCCTGTTCATGGACCCGGTGCCTGAGCAGATGGCTGCGGCGCGCGCGGTGGGGGCGGACCGCGTTGAGCTTTACACCGAGCCCTATGCCGCCGCCTGGGGCTCGCCGGACCAGGAGCGCCAGCTCCAGCGCTACGCTGCGGCCGCCCAGGCCGCACAGGCCGCAGGCCTGGGCGTGAACGCGGGCCACGACCTGAACCGGGACAACCTGCCCGCCTTCGTGCGTGCGCTGCCCGGCCTGGCCGAAGTCTCGATCGGCCACGCGCTCATCGCCGACGCGCTGGAGCTGGGCTATGCCGCCACGGTGCGCGCCTACCAGCAGTGCATCGACGCGGGCATGGCCGCTCGCCCATGATCTACGGCATCGGCACCGACATTTGCGACGTGCGCCGCATCCGCGACAGTTTGGAGCGCCATGGCGACCGTTTCGCCGAGAAGGTGCTCACCGAGGCCGAGCTGCGCACCTGGCGCGAGCGCAGCCGCCGCTGGCCCGATCGCGGCGTGCGCTATCTGGCCACGCGCTTTTCGGCCAAGGAGGCGTTCAGCAAGGCCATTGGCATGGGCATGCGCATGCCCATGACCTGGCGCGCCTGCGAGGTGGCCAAGCTGCCCAGCGGGCAGCCCACCATCGTGCTGCACGGCGCGCTCAAGGAATGGTTCGAGGCCCGGGGCCTCTCGGCCCACCTCAGCGTGACCGACGAAACCGACTACGCGGCGAGCTTTTGCGTGGTCGAAGCAAAATCCGCTGCTGGCGCTTGAAAGGCAAGCGCTGGCAGCTCTGAAAATCGTAGCAAACCTGACCCACCGCATGACCGAACACGCTCCCTTGATCATTGACGTCGCCGGCACCGAGCTGAGCGCCGCTGACCGCCGCCGCCTTGCGCACCCGCTCACGGGCGGCGTGATCCTGTTCGCCCGCAACTGGCAGGACCGCGCGCAGTTGCTGCAGCTCACCAGCGCCATCAAGGCCGTGCGCGACGACCTGCTGATCTGCGTGGACCATGAGGGCGGGCGCGTGCAGCGCTTCCGGACCGACGGCTTCACGCACCTGCCGCCCATGCGCGCTTTCGGCGAGCTGTGGATGCGCGACGGCAAGGAGGGCCCGGGCAGCGGCGCGCTGCGCGCCACAAATGCAGCCACGGCGGCGGGCTATGTGCTGGCCAGCGAACTGCGCGCCTGTGGCGTGGATTTCAGCTTCACGCCCGTGCTCGATCTGGATTGGGGCGAGAGCGGCGTGATCGGCGACCGCGCCTTCCACCGTGACCCGCGCGTGGTGGCGCTGCTGGCCAAGAGCCTCATGCACGGCCTGCTGCAGGCGGGCATGGCGCACTGTGGCAAGCACTTTCCAGGACATGGCTTCGTCAAAGCCGACTCGCACACCGAGGTGCCCGTGGACCGGCGCAGCCTCAAGGCCATCCTCGCCGACGATGCGGCGCCGTACTCCTGGCTCTCGCGCACGCTAACGAGCGTGATGCCGGCCCACGTGATCTATCCCAAGGTGGACAGCCGCCCGGCGGGTTTCTCGCGCAAGTGGCTGCAGGACATCCTGCGCGGCCAGATGCGCTTCGACGGCGCGATCTTCAGCGACGACCTCAGCATGGAGGGCGCGCGCCGCATCGACGGAAAGACCGTGAGCTACACCGACGCGGCCCTCGCGGCGCTCGACGCGGGCTGCGACCTGGTGCTGCTGTGCAACCAGAGCCTGGGCGAGGGCCGGGCCGTGGACGAGCTGCTCGACGGCCTGGAGGCCGCCCGGCAGGCGGGCCGCTGGCAGCCCAGCCCCGACGGCGAGTCCCGCCGCCTGGCGCTGCTGCCCGAGACGCTGCCCATCCCCTGGGACGAGCTGATGCTGCAGCCGGCCTACATGCAGGCGCTGGACCTGCTGCCCTGAGCCGGGTGTTGGCCGGCGTCGGCGGCGGCTGACAGTCCGCGCCGACAAAGGCTTACATCCGGGCGTCAACGCGGCGCCTACCCTGGCGTTGGATGAGTATCCCACCCCATGCATCGGGCGGGCGCTCCCAGGAGAAACGCCATGGTGTCTTCCGTGCCCCCCGTCCTCTTTCGCCACCGCCGCGCGATCGGGGGTGTGCTGCTCACGCTCGCAGCCGCATGCGCCTTGACGGCCTGCGACAAGCTGCCCAAGCCCCAGCCGCCCACCCCGTCAACCGAGGCGCCCGAGGCCGCCGCGCCTGCGGTAGCGGCGCGCTACACGCCGCCCAGCGCCGAGGTGCTCTACCAGATGGTGGCGCCCATCGCGCTATACCCCGACAAGCTCGTGGCGCAGATCCTGGCGGGAGCGACCTACCCCGATCAGGTCACGGTGGCGGAAACCTGGCTGGGCCAGAACCCGGGCCTCAAGGCTGCGGACCTGGCGGATGCAGCCGACCAGCAGCCCTGGGACCCGAGCATCAAATCGCTGACAGCCTTTCCCAACGTGCTCGCGCAAATGGCGTCCAACCTGCCGTGGACGACCGCGCTCGGCAAGGCGTACTACAACGACCCTGGCGACGTGATGAACGCCATCCAGGTCATGCGTGGGCGCGCCAGCAAGGCGGGGTCGCTCAAGAACCTGCCCCAGATGCGTGTGGTCACGGCGCCCGTGCCTGCCGTGGTGGCGGACGCGGGGCCCGTGGTCGTGCCACCGCCCGCGACCTACATCACCATCGAACCCACCGCCGTGGACACCGTCTACGTGCCCGCCTACGACCCGCAGGTGGTCTACGGCACGCCCGTGCCGCTGTATCCGCAGTACGCCTGGGCCGCTCCCGCCATCGTCCAGCCCGAGGGCCCTAGCCCGTTCACCGTGGGGGCGCTGGTTTTTGGCGCGGGCATCGTCGTGGCGGCCGCGGCCAGCCACCACCATTGGGGTTGGAACGCCTGGGGCATGAACTGGGCACCACCACCACCGCGCCCCGCCGTCGTGGTACAGGGCATGCCGCCACCCCCACCGCCCTTGCTGCGCCCATCAGTGACCTACCGGGGCAACACCTACGTGTCGCACTCCACCTCGGTGGTGGAGAACATCCGCAACACCACCATCAACAACTATGCCGCGCGCCCCGCGCCTGCCTTGCCGGCGCCCACCGCGGGCTGGATGCCGCCGCCGCAGCACGAGCCGGGCCGCATGGGGCAGGCCGCCCTGCAGGCACCCGGGCAGCCCCCGGCCCACATGCCGCCACCCATGCAGCAGCAGCCCGACCGCCGCATCCAGGCGCTGCAGGCGCCGGCCATGCCAGAGCGCCAGGCCCAGGAGCAGCAGATGCGCCGGCAAATGCAGATGCAGCAGGCCCAGCACCAGGTCCCGCAACCGCCAGCGCAGGCGGGCCCACAGCACGCCCCGCAGTTGCAGGCGCAGCAGCGCCAGGCACAAGAGGAGCAGGCGCTCCGGCAAGCGCAGATGCAGCAAGCGCAGCAGCGCCAGGTCCAGCAGCAGTCGGCGCAGGAAGCCCAGCAGCGTGCCATGCAGCAGCAGGCACAACAGGCGCAGCAGCACCAGCAACAGATGCTGGAGCGCCAGGCCCGCGAGGAACAGGCGCGCCGGCAGATGCAGATGGAGCAGCAGGCCCAGCAGCGGCAAATGCAGGAAGCGCAGCAGCACGCCATGCAGCAGCGCCAGCAGCAGGTGCAGCAGATGCAGGAGCGTCAGGCGCAGGAAGAGCAGGCGCGCCGGCAAATGCAGATGCAGCAGATGCAATTGCACGCCCTGCAGCAGCAACAGGCGCAGCAGCGCCAGCAGCAAATGCAGGAGCAGCAGCGTCAGGCCCAGGCCCCGCAGCGCCACGAGCAGGAGCGCCGCGTGCGCCCCGAGGAGCGCCAGCGGGAGTTGCGCTGACTACGGCTTCCAGCGCCGCACCACGCGCTGAAAGATCAGCGCATTCGGAATCTGCAGCAGCACCGGATGGTCCGGGTCGCTGTGGGCATCTTCCAGCGTGGTGTACAGCAGGTTGATGTCGACCACACGGCCCTTGGCACCGGGCTTCTCGGCCGTGTCCAGCACCTCGATGGTGTCACCGAGCCGGAAGGGGCCCACGGTGAGGATCAGCAGCGCGCAGAACAGGTTGGACAGCACGCTCCAGGCCGCGAAGAATGCCACGGCGCCCACGGTGGCAAAGCCTGTGAAGGCCGTCCAGAGCACGGTGGCCGAGACGCCCAGGCGCTCGAGTACCAGCAGCAGCGCGCTGCCCAGCACGATCCAGCGGATCAGACCGTTGACGGGCACCAGCAGCTCATGTGGCAGGCCATAGTGCTGGCTTGCACGCTTGACGAGCCGGCGCAGCAGGCGCTGCAGCAGCCAGGCCACGGCCAGGATCAGCAGAATCTGCGAACCGGGGATGATGACATCGAGCCAATCCTGTGCCCAGTCGGGCAGGCGGTCCTTGAGCGAGCGCATGGCAGTGGCGATGCTCATCCGCGCCGCTGCTCGATGGTGTCCATCTGCATTTCGAAGCTGAAGAAGCGGTTGCGGCCTTGGGCCTTGGCCGCATAGAGGGCCTGGTCGGCCCGCATGATCATGCTCTCGGCGCTGGTGCTGTCATCCGGCACGCAGGTCGTGATGCCCCCTGAGAGCGTGAGAATGCCGCCCAGCGGGGATTCGGGGTGCGCGATGGCGCGCACCTTGAGCACCTGGCCCAGTGCCCGCGCGAAGGTCATGGCGCCGGAGCGGGGAGTGCCCGGCAGGATCAGCGCGAACTCCTCGCCTCCGTAACGCGAGGCCACGTCGCGCGGGCGCACGCACACCTCGCGCAGCAGCCGGCCCACCTCCTTGAGGCAGGCATCGCCTTGCACGTGGCCGTTCGCATCGTTGTAGGCCTTGAAGTGGTCCAGGTCGCACAGCATCAGCGTAAGTGGGGTGCCGTCGCGCCGGGCCGCCAGGATCTCGCTGTGCAGGATGCGGTCGAAGCCGCGGCGGTTGACGAGGCCCGTGAGCGCGTCGATCTCCACCATTTCGTTGAGGCGCTGGTTGGCCTGGTGCAGCTCGGCCGACAGGGCCACGAGGCGGCGGCGCATGTCCAGCAGCCTGCGCATGGCGCGCAACTTGGCCACGAGCACGATGGGCTTGACGGGCTTGACGAGATAGTCGTCGCCGCCGGACTCGATGCCGCGCCAGACGTCCAGGTCACTGTCCAGCCCCGACAGGAAGATGATCGGCGTCCAGTCGCCGGGCTCGGACTCACGCATCTGCTGCGCGACCCAATAGCCGTCCTTGCCTGGCAGCTTGATGTCGAGCAGCACCAGATCGGGCCGGCGCTGCTTGAACAGCGCGACCGCCGCGTCGCCCGTGGCGGCTTCGAGGATTTCCGGCACGCCCGCGTGCCGCAGCTCCACCGCGAGTGCCGAGCGTACCGACTCCTGGTCGTCCACCACCAGCACCGAGAACGGCCCGGAGGGCGCGTCGGGCGCGGCGGCTCGGGGTGCGGATGGCAGGATGGCTGGTGGAGGCGTAGGCATCGCGGTCCCTTCTGGCTGGATCATACGAAAGCCCCGGGGGGCTTCAGTGTTCCCGGCGCAGGGCGGGGAACAGGATCACGTCACGGATGCTCGGGCTGTCGGTGAGCAGCATCATGAGCCGGTCGATGCCGATGCCGCAGCCGCCGGCCGGCGGCATGCCGTATTCCAGCGCACGCACGAAATCGTGGTCGAAGTACATGGCCTCATCGTCGCCGCCGTCCTTGGCGTTCACCTGCGCCTGGAAGCGCGCGGCCTGGTCCTCGGCGTCGTTGAGCTCCGAGAAGCCATTGCCGAATTCGCGACCCGTGACGTAGAGCTCGAAGCGCTCCGTGACCTCGGGGCGCACGTCGTTGGCGCGCGCCAGCGGCGAGATTTCGGTCGGGTGTTCCATGATGAAGGTGGGCTGCCAGAGCTTGTCCTCCACCGTTTCTTCAAAGTACAGCACCTGCAGGGAGGCGAGCGAGCGCGTGGACAGGCGGTCCTTCTCCTCGGTCATGCCGAGCTTCTTGAGCGCGCTGACGAGCCACGCCGCATCGTCCACGTGGGCGCCGGCTTCGGTGTACTGGAAGATGGCCTCGCGAATGGTCAGGCGCGCGAATGGCTGGGAGAGGTCCACCTCGCGGCCCTGGTAGGTGAGCTTCAGGCTGCCCACGGCCCTCATGGCCGTTTCACGGATCAGCGACTCGGTGAAGCCCATGAGGTCCTGGTAGTTCCAATAGGCCGCGTAGAACTCCATCATCGTGAACTCGGGGTTGTGGCGCACCGAGATGCCTTCGTTGCGGAAGTTGCGGTTGATCTCGAACACGCGCTCGAAGCCGCCTACGAGCAAGCGCTTGAGGTAGAGCTCGGGCGCGATGCGCAGGAACATCTCCTGCTCCAGCGCGTTATGGTGCGTCACGAACGGCTTGGCATTGGCACCGCCGGGAATCGGGTGGAGCATGGGCGTTTCAACCTCGAGGAAACCGTGCTGCACCATGAACTCGCGGATGCCGCTCACAGCCTTGCTGCGCGCCACGAAGCGCTGGCGCGCGGCCTCGTCGGTCATGAGGTCCACATAGCGCTGGCGGTACTTCACCTCCTGGTCTGCAACGCCATGGAACTTGTCCGGCATGGGGCGCAGGCTCTTGGTCAGCAGGCGCAGCGTGCTGACCTTGA
>JASLFM010000386.1 GCA_030150585.1 Acidovorax sp. | reverse complement strand
ACCTGCGCTTCGCCACGCTGATGCGCGACCTGCAACTGCCCGAGCGCGAGGCGCACGACGCGCTCAACGACGCGGTGATGGCGGCCATGGCCTTCATCAAGCTGCGGCGGCTGCGCGGGGAGGTTTGAAGCCAAATCGGCCTCCAGCGCTTGTCTGGCAGGCGCAAGCGGCTCCTTTTTTGTGAGCAATGCATGAAGCTGGCGCGGCCCAGATGCGGGCAGCCGCGCAAGGGCCGCCCCGCCGCGCTGGCTGCGTCCCCCCTCCCGAAGCGCGCAGCGCGTAGAGAGAGGGGGGAAGGCGCGCAGCGCCACAGGGGGGAGTTGCTTCAATGTCCCGATGCGCCGGATGCGCCCAGCCCGGTTTCCGAGCGCACCTGCTGCGCCTCGAACGCATCGTGCTCCTTGGCGGCGCGCGCGCTGGTGTCGGTGATGGAGAACAGCCACACGCCCACGAAGCCGATGGTCATCGAGAACAGGGCCGGCGAGGTGTAGGGGAACAGCGCCGAGCCGGCCGGGTTGCCCAGCGTGGCTTCCCACACCGAGGGCGACACGATGGTCAGGCCCACCGAGGAGATCAGGCCCAGGAAGCCGCCGATCACCGCGCCGCGCGTGGTGCAGCCCTTCCACAGGATGGACAGGATCAGCGGCGGGAAGTTGGCCGACGCCGCCACGGCGAACGCCAGCGACACCATGAAGGCGATGTTCTGCTTCTCGAACACGATGCCCAGCACCACGGCCACCACGCCCAGCGCCAGCGTGGTGATGCGCGAGACCTTCAGTTCCGAGGCACTGTCGGCCTTGCCCTTCTTGACCACGGTGGCGTAGAGGTCGTGCGACACGGCCGAGGCGCCCGACAGCGTGAGGCCCGCGACCACGGCCAGGATGGTGGCGAAGGCCACGGCGGAGATGAAGCCGTAGAAGATATCGCCGCCCACGCTCTTGGCCACCAGCACGGCCGCCATGTTGGCCGTGCCCGCGCCGCCCTTGATGATGCCCTTGGCCGTGTCGGCCATCTCGGGGTTGGTGAGCACCATGGTGATGGCGCCGAAGCCGATGATGAAGATCAGGATATAGAAGTAGCCGATCCACACCGTGGCCCAGCCCACGGATTTGCGCGCTTCCTTGGCGTTGGGCACGGTGAAGAAGCGCATCAGGATGTGGGGCAGGCCGGCCGTGCCGAACATCAGCGCCATGCCGAAGGAAATGGCCGAGATCGGGTCCTTGATGAAGCCGCCCGGGCCCATGATGGAAAGGCCTGCCTTGGCAGCCTCTTCGGGCGTCTTGCCCGTGTTGGCGGCGATCTGCGTGCGCACCTCCACGCCCTTGGCGAACAGTGCCTCGGGGCTGAAGCCGTACTGTGCCAGCACCATGAAGCCCATGAAGCTCACGCCCGCCAGCAGCAGGCAGGCCTTGATGATCTGCACCCAGGTGGTGGCCGTCATGCCGCCGAAGAGCACGTACACCATCATCAGTGCGCCCACCAGCACCACGGCGATCCAGTAGTCCAGGCCGAACAGCAGCTTGATGAGCTGGCCTGCGCCGACCATCTGCGCGATCAGGTAGAAGGCCACCACGATCAGCGTGCCCGAGGCTGCGAACATGCGGATCGGGGTCTGCGCGAAGCGGTAGCCCGCCACGTCGGCGAAGGTGAACTTGCCCAGGTTGCGCAGGCGGTCGGCCATCAGGAAGGTGATGATGGGCCAGCCCACGAGGAAGCCGATGGAGTAGATCAGGCCGTCGTAGCCGCTGGCCATGACCGAGGCCGAAATGCCCAGGAACGAGGCGGCCGACATGTAGTCGCCCGCGATCGCCAGGCCGTTCTGGAAGCCCGTGATGCCGCCGCCGGCCGTGTAGAAGTCGGCCGCCGAGCGCGTCTTGGAGGCGGCCCACTTGGTGATCCACAGCGTGCCCGCCACGAAGGCGACGAACAGGATGATGGCCGTCCAGTTGGTGGCCTGCTTGGCGGTGTCGCCCACGTCGCCGCCCGCGGCTTGGGCAGCGGTGGCGGCCACAAGGCCGGCCAGGGCCAGTGCGGTCTGGATGCGCTTCATTTCGTGACGTCCTTCAGGAGTTCTTCGGTCAGGGCGTCGAACTTGCTGTTGGCGACGCGCACGTAGTACACCGTGATGGCGATGGTGAACACGATCACGCCCATGCCGATGGGGATGCCCAGGGAGGTCACACCCGCGCCGATGGGCTTGGCCAGGAAAGGCTTGTCGAAGGCGATCAGGCCGATATAGCCGTAGTACACGGCCAGCATCAATACCGTGAGCACGATGCCGAGCGGATTGCGCCGCGCGCGCAGCTCCTGGTATTTGGGGTGGCGCCGAATTTTCTCGACGACGGGGTCGCTCATAGCCTGTCTCCTCTTTCGGTGAATTGCCGCGTGCGGCGTAGTTGCAGTGCACAAACGGCGCGGATTCTGCGAACGGCGACTGACCGAGCGCTTACGCGCTGCAAAGGCGCTGCAATGCAGCAAATACGCGGCCTGGCGCCGGTTCTGGCGTGCTTTTCACATGGAAAAAACCGGGCCAAGGGTTTCTTCCAGGCTTGTAAGTTCGCGTTCAGTTGCGCGTCAGCTCAGGTAAGAAAAGCGTCAGTACACCGTCAGTCGCCGCGCAGATAGTGGCGCCACAGGTTTTTTTTCAATGCCTGTGATCCACAACAAATCAGGAGACAAATCATGGCCATCAATGCCGCCAGCGTGGGAGCCAGCCATTCGGCCCCCCGGCCGATGTCGCCGGAGGAGCGCAAGGTGATCTTTGCGTCGTCCCTCGGCACTGTGTTCGAGTGGTACGACTTTTATCTCTACGGCTCGCTTGCCGCGATCATCGCCAAGCAGTTCTTCAGCGGCCTCGATGCGGGCTCTGCCTTCATCTTCGCGCTGCTGGCCTTCGCTGCGGGCTTCATCGTGCGCCCCTTTGGCGCGCTGGTGTTCGGCCGCCTGGGCGACATGATCGGCCGCAAGTACACATTCCTCGTCACCATCCTGATCATGGGTCTGTCCACGTTCATCGTGGGCGTGCTGCCGACCTACGCCAGCATCGGCGTGGCTGCACCCGTGATCCTGATCGCGCTGCGCATGCTGCAGGGCCTGGCGCTCGGCGGTGAGTACGGCGGGGCCGCCACCTATGTGGCAGAGCACGCTCCGCACGGCAAGCGCGGCGCCTACACCTCGTGGATCCAGACCACGGCGACGCTGGGCCTGTTCCTCTCGCTGCTGGTGATCCTGGGCACCCGCACCATCACGGGCGAAGAGGCCTTTGGCGACTGGGCATGGCGCATTCCGTTCCTGGTGTCCATCCTGCTGCTGGGCATCTCCGTCTGGATCCGCCTGTCGCTGTCCGAGTCGCCCGCCTTCCAGAAGATGAAGGCCGAGGGCAAGACCTCCAAGGCGCCGCTGGCCGAGTCGTTCGGTCAATGGAAGAACCTCAAGATCGTGATCCTCGCGCTGATCGGCCTCACCGCCGGCCAGGCGGTCGTGTGGTACACGGGCCAGTTCTACGCGCTGTTCTTCCTTACGCAGCAGCTCAAGGTGGACGCTGTCACGGCCAACCTCATGATCGCCGCAGCCCTGCTGATCGGAACGCCGTTCTTCGTGGTGTTCGGCTCGCTCTCCGACAAGATCGGCCGCAAGCCCATCATCATGCTGGGCTGCGTGCTCGCCGTGGTGACTTACTTCCCGGTGTTCAAGGCCCTGACCGAAGCCGCCAACCCCGACCTGGCTGCAGCCCAGGCCAAGAACAAGGTCGTGATCGTGGCCGACCCCGCGGAATGCTCGTTCCAGTTCAACCCCACGGGCACGGCCAAGTTCACAAGTTCCTGCGACGTGGCCAAGCAGGTGCTGGCCGCCGGCTCGGTGAGCTACGACAACGAGACCGCACCCGCCGGCACCACGGCCGTGATCAAGATCGGCGAAACCACGATCCCCAGCTTCACGTCCAAGGGCCTGCCCGCCGACGAAGCCAAGGCCAAGGACGCCGCCTTCAAGAAGGCCGTGGCCGAAACGCTGAAGGCCGACGGCTACCCTGCCAAGGCCGATCCCGCGAAGATGAACAAGGGCATGATGGTCGTCATCCTGACCTACCTCGTGATCCTCGTGACCATGGTCTACGGCCCGATCGCTGCGATGCTGGTGGAAATGTTCCCGACCCGCATCCGCTACACCTCGATGAGCCTGCCTTACCACATCGGTAACGGCTGGTTTGGCGGCCTGCTGCCCACCATGTCGTTCGCGATCGTGGCCCAGACCGGCAATATGTACAACGGCCTGTGGTATCCCATCGTGATCGCCGGTATCACGGCGGTGATCGGCACGCTGTTCATCCGGGAAACCAAGGACGTGGATATTTACGCCAACGACTAAAGCGATATGGCTTAAACCCGAAGCAGGTGCATTGCCATTGCATGACAATGGCCTGGAAATCCCAGATTTTCACGACAAAGTGTGGTAGCAATGCATCACTTCGGGCAGTTTCAAACCTCGTTTTCCGGTCGATGCACCTAAAATTTCGGGAGTAGCCGCATGTGCGCTGCCCGGTATCCACCGCCAGCCATGCCCCTACACCACCCGATGGATACACAAGCATTCAAGGAAAATCACATGCAAAAACCGAATCGTCTGCTGCTGGCTCTGCTGGCCACCCTGGGCGCCACGACCGCCTTCGCACAAAGCAGCGTCACGCTGTACGGCCGCGTGAATACCACCGTTGAGCGTCAAAAAACGGGTGATACCAGCGTCACGGGCCTGTTCAACAACTCGTCGCGCTTCGGCTTCAAGGGCGTGGAAGACCTGGGTGGCGGCCTGAAGGCAGGCTTCCAACTGGAAAGCGGCTTCCAATCCGACACCGGCGCCTCCAACGCCGTGTTCTTCGGCCGTCAGAGCGAAGTGAACCTGTCGGGCGGCTTCGGTATGGTGCGTCTGGGCAACTTCTTCCCCGAGTCGTACTTCGCCAGCGCTGACTACGTCAGCATGCACAACCACGACACCGGCTCGTCGTCCGACGCCCTGTACTACGACCCCGTGTGGTTCGGCACCCTGGGCACCAAGAACAAGGTGGCCTACCGTACCCCCAGCCTGGGCGGCCTGACGGTTGAAGGCTCGGTGAGCCTGCACGAGCAAGTGGCCGGCGGCAAGAACGGTTACGACCTGGCTGCCAACTACAACATGGGCCCCCTGGCTCTGGGCGGTGGCTACAGCTCGGTGAACAGCAACAACCAATTCTCCCTGCGCGCTCTGTACAGCTTCGGCCAATTCACGGTCGGCGGCTACTACCAGCGTAACAAGGATGCCAACCTGATCGTTCCCGGCACGGGCGCAGGCAGCCGCAACAACTTCCGCCTGGCTGGTATGTACACCCTGGGCGCCTCTGAATTCCACGTGAACGTGGGCCGCGCCAACAAGTGGAGCAACGTGGCTGATTCGGGCGCTACCCAGTACACCCTGGGCTACAACTACAACCTGAGCAAGCGCACCAAGGTGTACGGCTACTACACCCGCGTGAACAACAACGCTGGCGCAGCCTACAACCCCGGCTCCGGCGCCCTCTCGGCTGGCCAGGACTTCAGCTCCTTCGCCGTCGGCGTCCGCCACAACTTCTAAGCCCTCAGCGCACTGGCGCGAGCCAGTGCGCATGCTCTGAAGCATGGAGCCTCACACCCGAATGGGTGTGGGGCTTTTTTTCAGCCCTTCATTTCATCAACTAGGAGATTCGTATGTGGAAAATCGTGGTCGGCTTCATCGTGTTCGCGGCGCTGGCGCTGTTTGTCATCATGAAGGCTGGCGACAAGGTGGATATGAGCGGCGAAAAACACGGTGCCGATGCCATCCATGCTCCCGAGCCTGTGGCCGCTCCCGCTTCTGCGGCCAGCCAATGATGCGACAGAGCCTCTCTCAAAATCAAAAAGCCCGCAATCGCGGGCTTTTTGCATAAAAGCGGGGGAGTGATCCGTTCAGCGTCGGAACTTGCCATCGGTGCCGATGATGGACAGGTCGGCGAAATCGAGCCCTGTGTGGTCGTCGGGGCTGTAGCTGATTTCCAAGCCGCCCAGGTCAAATTTCTGAAGGCTCTCCAGCGCGGCCTGGATTTTTTCGCGCGAGGGCTTGGGGCCTGCGCGGCGCAGCCCTTCGACGAGCACCTTGGCGGCGCTGAAGCCTTCGAGCATCGCGGGGCTGACTTCCTTGCCGCCCTGGGCCTTGGCGAGTTCCATGGCCTCGCGCACGAGCGGGAAATTGATCGAGCGCTCGTTGGGGAACACCTGGGTCACGATCACGCCGCGCCCGTTGCTTCCCAGGCTCTTGGCAAAGCCCGAGGAGGCGTTGTTTGACAGCGTCACGATCTGGGTAGTGGACCCTGCCGCGCGGAAGGCCGCGTAGCCGTCGACCACCGCCGTGCCCGAGGCAATCATGAGCACGGCTTGGGCCTGTGTTTGCACCACCTTGGGTGCGATGGTGCTGAAGTCGGGCTTGGCGCGGTCGAACTTCTCCAGCACCACGGCCTTCAGCTTGGCCGCCTCCAGCCCTTTCTGCGCACCGGCCAAGCCGTCGGCGCCGAAGCTGTCGTCGGCCAACACCACGCCGATGCGCGTGATGCCCATCGAGGCCAGGTGGGTGATGGCCTTCTCGGCCTCGCGCTGGTAGGTAGCGCGCACGTTGAAGATGTTCTTGCGCACGGGCTTGTGCAGCACCATCGCGCCGGTGGAGGGGCCCACGAGCGCCACGCCGTGCTTGTCCAGCAGCGGAATAATGGACTCGGTATGGGGCGTGCCGCGCGTGAGGAACATCGCGGACACGCTCTTTTCCTCGATGAGCTTGCGGGCGTTCTCGGCCGCCAGTTTGGGGTCGAACTTGTCGTCCATCGACACCAGCTCGATCTTCTGCCCGTTCACCCCGCCGCGCGCGTTCACGTGGTCGATGTAGAGCTTGGCTCCCTCCGTCGTTTCCTGTACGCCAGCCGCCACGGCGCCCGTGAAGCCTGCCGTCTGGCCAATGACGATCTGCGCGTGGCTTGCGCCCAGTGCGGCCGCCAGTCCCAGGGCCGTCCAGGCCTTTTGCCATCCTCTCATGCCTTGTCTCCTTGTTGGAAGCGGAGCCGTAGTCTATGCACAGATTCCCCCCGAGTGTCTGGCTTTCGACACAGCCATGCGGAATTTGTCATCGTGGGTTGCAATCCTCTGTGCTGCAGCAGGTCCGCCCTACATACCGCCTGCACGTCCGGCGAGGCGGGCCTAGAATGTTCGGCCCCACCCCAGAAAGACCACCGGTATGACCCAGGGACTGATCCGTATCCGCGGCGCGCGCCAGCACAACCTGAAGGACATCGACCTCGATATCCGCACCGGAGAGCTTACCGTGGTCACCGGGGTCAGCGGCTCGGGCAAGTCCAGCCTGGTGTTCGACACCCTCTATGCCGAGGGCCAGCGCCGCTACGTGGAGACGTTCAGCGCCTACGCGCGCCAGTTCCTGGACCGCATGGACAAGCCCGCCGTGGACAAGGTGGAGGGCGTGCCCCCGGCCATCGCCATCGACCAGACCAATCCCGTACGCAGCTCCCGCTCCACCGTGGGCACGATGACGGAGCTCAACGACCACCTCAAGCTGCTGTTCGCGCGCGCGGGCCAGCTGTTCGACCGCGAGACGGCCCAGCCCGTGCGGCACGACTCCCCTGACACCATCTACGCCGAGTTGCAGCGGCGCTGCTCTGCGGCCGGCGACCCGCGCATCGTGCTGACCTTTCCCGTCGAGCTGCCAGGCAGCACCTCGGCCGAGCAGATCGAGCAATGGCTGTCGGCCAGCGGTTTCACCAAGGTGCAGGCCGAGCGCGAGGTGGCCACGCCCACGGGACCGCGCAAGGTGCTCGACGTGGTGGCCGATCGCTTCCGCCTCGGCAACGCCGAGCGCGCGCGCGTGGTCGAGGCCATCGAGGTCGCGCTCAAGCGCGGCAGCGGGCGGCTCAATGTGTACCGGCTCGTGGAAGAGGGCGAGCCCGAACTGTGGCGCTTCTCCACGGGCCTGCATTGCCCCGACAGCGACCTGCGCTACGGCGACCCGCTGCCGTCGATGTTCTCGTTCAACTCCGCCGTGGGCGCCTGCGAGGCCTGCCGCGGCTTCGGCCGCGTGATCGGGGTGGACTACGGCCTCGTGATTCCCGACGAAAAACTCACGCTGCGCTCGGGGGCCATCAAGACCATCCAGACCCCGGCCTGGAAGGAGGCGCAGGACGATCTCATGCGCCACGCCGAAGCCGCCGGCATTCCGCGCGACACACCCTGGTACAAGCTCACGGCCGAGCAGAAGAAGTGGGTCATCGATGGCACGCCCGGCTACAAGGAGGGCAACTGGAACAAGCAGTGGTACGGCATCCGCCGCTTCTTCGAGTACCTGGAGAGCAAGGCCTACAAGATGCACATCCGCGTGCTGCTGTCGAAGTACCGCAGCTACACGCCCTGCGGCACCTGCGGCGGCGCGCGGCTGAAGACCGAGAGCCTGCTGTGGCGCATCGGCTCCAAGGAGGCAGCCGACGCGGCGCTCGATCCCGCGCGCCGCTTCATGCCCGAAGGCGTGGCCTGGAGCCGCGCCCAGCTCGAAGCCCTGCCGGGCCTGTGCCTGCACGATCTGATGCTGCTGCCGCTATCGCGCCTGCGCGCCTTCTTCGCGCGGCTGGTGCCCGACATGCAGGGCGACGCCCTGGCCGCGGGCGAGGCCCAGGCCCTCAAGCTGCTGTTCGAGGAGATCTCCACGCGCCTCACGTACCTGTGCGACGTGGGCATCGGCTACCTCACGCTCGACCGCCAGAGCCGCACGCTCAGCGGCGGCGAGGTGCAGCGCATCAACCTCACCACGGCGCTGGGCACCTCGCTGGTCAACACGCTGTTCGTGCTCGACGAGCCTAGCATCGGCCTGCATCCACGCGACATGGACCGCATCACCGAGGCCATGCACCGCCTGCGCGACGCGGGCAACACCCTGGTGGTGGTGGAGCACGACCCGGCCGTGATGTTCGCGGCCGACCGCATGATCGACATGGGGCCGGGCCCCGGCGAGCGCGGCGGCCAGATCGTGTTCGACGGCCCCACGAGTGCGCTGCGCCGCGCCGA
>JASLFM010000370.1 GCA_030150585.1 Acidovorax sp. | reverse complement strand
TCATGCAGCAGCCCCCGGGCGATAGTGGTGAGGTAGGCACGCGGCTCGCGCAGCTCGGGTACGGCCTCGGGCCTTTGCAGCACGCGCACAAAGGTGTCGTGCGCCAGATCGGCCGCGCCATGGGGGCAGTTCAGGCGACGGCGCAGCAGCCCCAGCAACCAGCCGTGGTGGGCGGTGTACAAGACCTGTACCGGATCGGCCGGGGTCTGGCGGTGAGGGGTGGTGCCGGCAGGCATGGAAGGGTGAAAATATTAAATGAGAATGCTTCGCATTTTACATGTGGCATTCCATCTCCCCATACCCGCCGTGGATTGATCCTGAATCAGAAGCTGAAAGAGCAGGCATAGCCTGCTCTTTCTACAGATACACACCCAGGCTGGCTGGGTGGGCAGTTATCAGAAAGTTTCCCAGTCTGCGTCCGAATTGCTGGGGGCTACAGGCGCCGGGGCGTTGGTGTTTGTCTTGGCCAGTTGACGGGAAGGGTTGGTAGGGCGGGCTACCACGGGTCGCGGTACAGCGCGGGGAGGGCTGGCTGCTGGGCTGCTGGCTGTGGATGCATGCACGGGTGCCGGCGCGGGGCGTGCGCTGGACTGCATGCTGGCGGCGGCGCGGCTGTCCAGCTGGAACACGGCCACGGCCTGCACCAGCTTCTCGGCCTGGGATTGGAGGTTGGAGGCCGCGGCGGCCGACTGTTCCACCAGGGCCGCGTTTTGCTGCGTGGTGTGGTCCATTTGCGTGACGGCCTCGCCCACCTGGGCCACGCCCTGGCTTTGCTCGCTGCTGGCGGCGCTGATCTCGCCCATGATGTCGGTCACGCGGCGTATGGCGCTGACCACCTCGGTCATGGTGGTGCCGGCCTGGTCCACCAGCGCGCTGCCCTGCGTAACCCGCTCCACGCTGGTATTGATCAGGCTCTTGATCTCCTTGGCCGCCTCGGCGCTGCGCCCGGCCAGGCTGCGCACCTCGCTGGCCACCACGGCGAAGCCCCGGCCCTGCTCGCCCGCGCGCGCCGCTTCCACGGCGGCATTCAGCGCCAGGATGTTGGTCTGGAATGCGATGCCATCGATGACGTTGATGATGTCGGCGATCTTCTTGCTCGACGCGTTGATGCCGTTCATGGTTTCGACCACCTGGGCCACGACCTCGCCACCTTGCACGGCCACGGTGCTGGCGCTTTGGGCCAGCTGGTTCGCCTGGCGTGCGTTGTCGGCGTTCTGGCGCACGGTGGAGCTCAGTTCCTCCATCGACGAAGCGGTCTCCTCCAGCGCGCTGGCCTGCTCCTCGGTGCGTGCCGACAGGTCCTGGTTGCCCTGCGCGATCTGTGTGCTGGCGGCGGCCACCGACCCGCTGCCCTGGTGCACGCGCGAGACCACGCCCACCAGCGCATCGCGCATGGCCTGCATGTTGGCCAGCAGGCTGGTTCTGTCGCCGGCCCGGACCCGCACGTCCACGGCCAGATTGCCGCTGGCAATCTCGCGCGCCACGGACGATGCGTAGTCTGGTTCGCCACCGAGTTGCTGGGTGATCGAGCGGGTGAGCTGCCAGGCGATGGCGGTGCCCAGCATGGCGGCGACCGCGGCAATCGTCAGCACCAGGGTACTGGTGCCAGCGGCGAGCGCTTGCACCGCCTTGGCCGACGCGTCCATCTGCTTTTTCTGGTACACGGCCAGGTCCTCCAGGAGCTTGAAGTAGCCCTGCTGCTTTTCGCGCACTTCCTTGTTCAGTACGGAGCGCGCTGCATCCAGCTGGTTGGCCAGGCCGAGCGCGATGGCCTTGTCCATGGCAGCGTTGTAGGGAGCGCGCAGCTCCTCGATCTGCTGCAGCAATTGGCGTGTCTCGGTGCTGCTGCTTTTTTCCCCCAGTTCTTGGAGCAGATCTCTGTTGCGCGCGCGGGCCGTGTCGATGCGTGCCTTCTCGGCCCGCATTTCGGCCTCGTCCTCGGTCAGTGCGATGTTGCGCACGGCGCGCGCGGCGATGTTGAGGTTGTCCTGGATCCGGGTGATCCGTTCGACATTGGCGATGCGGTACTCGACCAGGGTTTGCACCTCGCCGGTGGCGCGGTCGAGTTGGATGTGGGTAACGAGGGCTACGATGAGACCGCAGAGGATCACCAGGGCAAAGCCCAGCCCCAGGCGGGCGCCCACTTTCATGGAAGAGAGTTTCATGGTGTTGGGTGTTTTCCTTTGGTTCAGTGCAGGGTCTGCACACCCAGTCCCATGGCGGGGCTGGTCATGAGCTTTTCGATGTCCAGCAAGATCAGCATGCGCTGATCGACCTGGGCGATGGCCAGCAGGTGCTCGTTGTCAATCGACGAGGAAAACGCCGGCACGGGGCACAACTGCCCGGGCGCCAGGCGGACCACGTCGGACACGCTGTCCACCACCATGCCCACCACCTGGCGGCCGATGTTGAGCACGATGACCACGGTGAAGGCGTCGTAGTTGGCCTGCTCCAGGTTGAACTTCAGGCGCATGTCGACGATGGGGACGATGACGCCGCGCAGATTGATCACGCCCTTGACATATGCGGGCGCATTGGCAATGCGCGTTGGTGGCTCGCAGGAGCGGATTTCCTGCACGCGCAGGATGTCGATGCCGTATTCCTCCTGGCCCAGCTTGAAGGCCAGGAATTCGTTGTGGGCGATGTGGCCGGCCACTGCGGATTCGGCGGTGGCCGTCGGCGCAGTGGGACGGGATCCTGCATTCGGATTCATGCTTTCCCCCTTCTTCAATAAAAGTAACAAACTGTGACAATTATATAAATTTGTATTTGAAACTTCTATGTAAAGGGCTGTCCGCAGAAGGGGTAAGCACCGGATGTCCGCCGCCGCGGTTTTCTTGATCCTGCGGTGCATGGCAAGCCTCCGGCAGGCACGCGTGGCGCGCGCGGGCAAGAAAAAAGCGCCGCTGCGAGGCAGCCGGCGCTGGATGGGGCCTGGGGTGGGCGGGGGCTATCGATACGAGCGTGCGTCCTCGATGACCTTGCCATCGTTGGGCAGGCTGCCGGGGGCCACCATCTGCACCTCGCCGCGCAGCTTGGTCACCTCGCGCACGGCCTCGGCCAACTGCAGGGCCAGGCCCTCGGCGGTCTCGAAGGTCTCGACCTGCAACACCATCTGGTCGTTGGCCATCTCGCCGCTGACCACGAGGCGCGCGCGTTGCACCTGAGGGAAACGCTTGGCGATGGCAGCCACCTGGCCCGGGTGCACGAACATGCCGCGCACCTTGGTCGTCTGGTCCGCGCGGCCCATCCAGCCTTTGATGCGCGTGTTGGTGCGGCCCGTGGGACAGGTGCCCGCAAGCACGGCCGAGAGGTCGCCCGTGCCGAAGCGGATCAGCGGGTAATCGGTGTTGAGCGTGGTGACCACGAGTTCGCCCACCTCGCCCTCGGGCACGGGGTCGCCCGTGCCGGGACGCACGATCTCGACGATCACGCCCTCGTCCAGCACCAGGCCTTCGCGCGCGGCGGTCTCGTAGGCGATCAGGCCCAGGTCGGCCGTGCCGTAGCACTGGTAGGCGGCAATGCCGCGCTCGGCAAACCAGTCGCGCAGCGAGGGCGGCAGCGCCTCGGCCGACAGCAGGGCCTTGGTGACCGTGGGCAGCGGCACGCCAAGCTCGGCAGCCTTCTCCACGATGATCTTGAGAAAGCTCGGCGTGCCGATGTAGCCTGCGGGCCGCAGCTCGGCCATGGCCTGCACCTGCTGCTCGGTCTGGCCCGTGCCGCCGGGGAACACGGTGCAGCCCAGGGCGTGGGCGCCGGTCTCCATCATCGAGCCCGCGGGCACGAAGTGGTAGGAAAAACAGTTGTGGATCAGCTCGCCCGGCCGGAAGCCCGCCGCGTAGATGGCGCGCGCCATGCGCCAGTAGTCGCGGCGCGTGCCCTCGGGCTCGTACAGCGGGCCGGGGCTGGCGAAAACGCGCGGCATGGCGGCGCCGTAGCCGATGGTGCTGAAGCCGCCGAACACGTTGTTCGCACGCTCGGCCTGCTGGCGCTCGAGCAGTTCGTACTTGCGCGTGACGGGCAGGCGCGCCAGGGCCTCGCGGCTGGTGACGGCGGCCGGATCGACGCCGGCCAGGATGCCCGCGAACGCCGGCGAGGCCTGGCGGGCATGGGCGATCTGGGCGGGCAGGGCGGCCATCAGGGCCGCTTCGCGCACGCCGGCGGCGCGCACCTCGAGTGCATCGTAGTGATCGGTCATGGGGTGTCCTGGTGGGAAGGTGGGGGGCGGGGTCAGGCCAGCCAGCGCTTGCGGCGCTTGTAGCTCTTGACGTCCTTGAAGCTCTTGCGCTCGCCGCCGCCGACGCCGAGGTAGAACTCCTTCACGTCCTCGTTGCTGGCCAGGTCGCTGGCGGTGCCGTCCATGACGATGCGGCCGCTTTCCATGATGTAGCCGTAGTCGGAGTACTTCAGCGCCATGTTGGTGTTCTGCTCGGCCAGCACGAAGGTCACTTTTTCCTTCTTGTTCAGGTCCTGGACGATGTTGAACACTTCCTCCACGATCTGCGGCGCCAGGCCCATCGAGGGCTCGTCGAGCAGCACCAGGCTGGGGTTGGCCATGATGGCGCGGCCAATGGCGCACATCTGCTGCTCGCCGCCGGAGGTGTAGGCGGCCTGCGAGGTGCGGCGCGTCTTCAGGCGCGGGAAGTAGTTGTAGACCTTCTCCAGGTTCGCGGCGATTTCGCCCTTGCTCTTGCGCGTGTACGAGCCGGTCATGAGGTTTTCCTCGATGGTCAGGTGGGCGAAGCAGTGGCGCCCTTCCATGACCTGCACCACGCCGCGCTTGACCAGGTCGGAGGGCGAGAGGTTGTCGATGCGCTCGCCGCGCAGGTCGATCGAGCCCTTGGTGACCTCGCCGCGCTCGGCCTTGAGCAGGTTGGAGATGGCGCGCAGCGTGGTGGTCTTGCCCGCGCCGTTGCCGCCCAGGATGGCGACGATGCTGCCTTCGGGCACCGACAGCGATACCCCCTTGAGCACAAGGATCACGTGGTTGTAGATCACCTCGATGCCGTTGACGTTCAGAACGATGTTTTTGGAGTCCATGGTGTTGCCTTCGCTGTGCCAATCGGGAGGGCTGCGGGCGCAACCCTTTCGATTGGCGGCTGCCCGGAGGCAACCGCTGTGTTATCGGCCGTTGAGACTGGCGCTGCCGAGGCCGGGAGTCGCCGCGCTGCGCCTCAGGGGGATGCCC
>JASLFM010000060.1 GCA_030150585.1 Acidovorax sp. | reverse complement strand
GGAGCCGCGACACGCGCGAGCGCTTCGACCGCGTGCGTGCCGAGTGGCAGGCCCTGCGTTTGCAGCAGCCGGGTTCTGCCGCCGTGCCCGAGGGGGCGCAGGCCGTGGCGCGGGCCGATGCCTTCGTGCACCAGGTCGACGGCTTCGTCGAGGCCATCGAGATCCAGATCGCGCGCTGGACGGCCGCACTGCATCTTTTTCAACTGCTCATGATGGCGCTGGCCATCGTGGCGGCCGTCACGTTCATGGCGGTGAGCTACCTGCTCGTGCTCAACCCCGTGGCGCGGCTGCAGCAGGCGCTCGCGCGCATGCGCCAGGGCGACCTGGGCACGCGCCTCGTGGTGGAGACCCACGACGAGTTCGGCCAGCTCTCGGCGGGTTTCAACCTCATGGCGCATGCGCTGCAGGCCTCGCACGAGGACCTGGAGCGCAAGGTGCGCGAGAAGACCGCGAGCATCGAGGTGCAGAACCAGCGCCTGGCCGCGCTCTACGCGGTGAGCGCGCTCGCGGGCGAGGCCAGCAGCCTCGATGCGCTGGCCCAGGGCTTCGTGCAGCAGATCCGCCGCGTGGCCGGCTGCGACGCGGCCGCCGTGCGCTGGTCCGACGAGGCCAACGAGCGCTACGTGCTGCTCGCGGGCGACGGCCTGCCCCGCTCCATGGCCGAGGAGGAGCACTGTCTGCGCACAGGAGCCTGCCGGTGCGGCCAGGCGCGTGAGCAGGCGCAGTTGCGCGTGATCCCGATCACGCCCGCGGCCGACCTGCAACTGCCGCACTGCCGCGAGGCCGGCTTCGAGACCGTGGTGAGCATCCCCGTGCAGCTGCAGCAGCGGCTGCTGGGCGAGGTGAACCTGTTCTTTCGCTCCAGCGCAGTGCTCTCCGACGGTGTGCGCGACCTGCTCTCCACCATGGCGCGGCACCTGGCCAGCTCGATGGAAAGCCTGCGCGCCACGGCGCTCGAGCGCGAGGCCGCCGTGGCCGAGGAGCGCAGCCTGATCGCGCGCGAGCTGCACGACTCGATCGCGCAGTCGCTCGCCTTCCTCAAGATCCAGACCCAGTTGCTGCGCGACGCCGTCGCCAAGGGCAACACGGCGGCGCGCGACCGCAGCCTGGGCGAGCTCGACGTGGGCGTGCGCGAGTGCTACGCCGACGTGCGCGAGCTGCTCGTGCACTTCCGCACCCGCACGAGCGACGAGGACATCGAGGCCGCGCTGCGCGCCACGCTCTCCAAGTTCGAGCACCAGACCGGCATTGCCACGGCGCTCACCCTGACGGGCCAGGGACTGCCGCTCGCGCCCGACGTGCAGGTCCAGGTGCTGCACATGGTGCAGGAGGCGCTGTCCAACGTGCGCAAGCACGCGGGCGCGAGCCGCGTGGAGCTGCTGGTGCAGCGCCACCCCTGGCGCTTCGAGGTGCGCGACGACGGCAGCGGATTCGACCCCCAGCGCGTTGCGCCCGACTCGCTGCATGTGGGCCTGGGCATCATGCGCGAGCGCGCGCTGCGCGTGGAGGCCGCGGTGCACATCGAATCCGCGCCAGGCCGCGGCACCTGCGTGCGCATCGAGCTGCCACCTTCCTCCAACCCCCATGTGCCCGAGCAGCCAGTGCACGTGACCACCGTTTGACCCATGTCCTTCGCCCAGCCTGTCACCGTCTTCGTCGTTGACGACCATACCCTGCTGCGCCGCGGGCTCATTGCGCTGCTGTCGCAGGACGCGGGCCTGCGCGTGGTGGGCGAGGCCGCCGACGCGGGCGAGGCCCTGCGCCTCGTGCCCGGCCTCGCGCCTGACGTGGTTCTGCTCGACAACCACCTGCCCGGTGTGCTCGGCGTGGATGCCATCGCGGGCCTGCGCGAGGCCTCGCCCGGCAGCCGCGTGGTCATGCTCACAGTGAGCGAGGACGGGCAGGACCTGGCTGCCGCGCTGCGCAACGGCGCGCAGGGCTACCTGCTCAAGACCATCGACGGCGACCTGCTCGCCGAAGCCATCCGCCGCGCTGCGCGCGGCGAGCCCGTGGTGAGTCCCGAGATGATGGGCAAGCTCGTGGCAGCCTTCCAGTCCCAGGGCGCTCCCGAACCACTGCCGCCGCAGCCCGAGGACGCCCCCGCCTCGCCGCTGTCGCCGCGCGAGGAGGACGTGCTGCGCGAGATCGCACGCGGCGCGAGCAACAAGGAAATCGCGCGGACGCTCGACATCGCCGAGACCACCGTGAAGATCCATGTGCAGCACATCCTGCGCAAGCTCGGCCTCAGCTCGCGTGTGCAGGCTGCCGTTTATGCATCCGACCGGCAGCGGACGGATTGATCTGCTTCGTTGATCCGCGTCAAGCCGGCGTTTGGCCAGCTGCGTACATTTGGCAACAGATGTAAATGCGGCCGCTTCTTCTCGCGGCCGTGGTCCACGGAAGCACGGTAGAGCATGCACATAGGTCAACGTTTCTGGCGCCGCCAGGGTCTGGGCGCCAAGCTGGCGATCACCAACTTCATCTGGGTCGCGGCCATCCTGGCGGTGCTGGTGGCGGCCATCTCCTGGGGCGTCACGCGCACCATGCACCAGAAGCTGCGCAGCGAGATGGAGCAGGGCATCACCATGCTGGGCCGCTTCGTCGAGGCGAGCGACAAGGACCTGCGCCAGCGCACCCGGTTCCTGGCCGACTCCTTCGCCGCGACGCTGCGTGGCGGCGATGCGCTCGACGGAGACAACGCGGCGCTGGAGCGCTTCACCCGCACCACCGGCGCCGTGGTCACCGTCTTCGCGAAGCGGGACGGAGGCTACCTGCGCGTTGCCTCGACGCTCAAGGACGGGCAGGGCCGGCCCGTGGTTGGCACGCAGCTTGATCCGGCCCACCCGGCGTTCGCCGCCGTGCAGGCCGGGCAGAGCTACATGGGGCTGGCCACGCTGTTTGGCCGCCAGTACATGACGCACTACCGCCCGCTCCAGGACGCGGGCGGCGCCACCGTGGGCATCGCCTTCGTGGGGCTGGATTTTTCCGAGGCGCTGGACCAGATCAAGGCCTCCATCCGCCAGCTCAAGGTGGGCGGCAGCGGTTATTACTTCGTGCTGCGCGCCGACGCGGATCCTGCGTACGGCCAACTGGTGGTGCACCCCACGCAGGAGGGCAAGAACATGGTCAAGCCCGAGAGCGGCGGCGAGGGCCCGGCCTTTGTGCGCGAGATGCTCGAGCGCAAGCAGGGCGTGATCGAGTACGACTGGCTCGACGCGGGCACCACGCACCCGCGCGGCAAGCTCGCCGTGTTCGGCCACTACGCGCCGTGGAACTGGGTCTACGCCTCCAGCGCCTACAAGGACGAGTTCGTGGCCGAGACGCGCCGGCTCATGGCCATCTTCGCCGCACTGGGGCTGGGCGCCGTGGCCGTGCTGGCACTGGTGTGGTGGTGGCTGGTGCGCCGCATGATCGTGCGCCCGCTGCAGCAGGCCAGCCGCATGGCCGACGCAATCGCGGAAGGCGACCTGACCATGCGCATCCAGCATGAGCGCCAAGACGAGATCGGCCACCTGCTCGACGACATGAACAACACCGCCGACGGCCTGGAGAAGGTCGTGCGCACCGTGCATGCCCGCGCCGACGGCGTGGCCACCGCCAGCGCCGAGATCGCGCAGGGCAACCAGGACCTGGCGAGCCGCACCGAGAGCGCCGCCAGCGCGCTGGAGGAAACCGCCGCCGCCATGGAGCAGCTCGGCAGCACCGTGGCCCACAACGCGGACCACGCGCGCTCGGCCGACCATCTCACGCGCGAGGCGCAGCGCGTGGTCACCGAGGGCGGGCAGGCCGTGCGCGAGGTGGTGCAGACCATGCAGGGCATCGACGCGAGCAGCCAGAAGATCGCCGACATCATCGGTGTGATCGACGGCATCGCGTTCCAGACCAACATCCTGGCGCTGAACGCCGCGGTGGAAGCGGCGCGCGCAGGCGAGCATGGCCGGGGCTTCGCCGTGGTGGCGGGCGAGGTGCGCAGCCTGGCGCAGCGCTCGGCCTCCGCGGCCAAGGAGATCAAGCAGCTCATCACCGCCAGCGTGGCCGAGATCCACCAGGGCAACGCCCGCGCCGCACGCGCCGGTGAGACCATGGACCAGGCCATGGCAGAGATCCAGAAGGTCACGCGCCTGATCACCGACATCAGCCACGCCAGCGCGGAGCAGAGCACGGGCGTTGCCCAGGTGGGCGAGGCCGTGGCCAACATGGACCAGACCACGCAGCAGAACGCCGCCATGGTCGAGGAAATGGCCGGGGCGGCGGCAAGTCTGCGCCAGCAGTCCGACGAACTGGTGCAGGCTGTCGCCGTCTTCCGCCTGCAGGGCGGCGTGCAGGCCGCCGCACGGACCGCGCCGCCGCGCAAGCCCCCGGCCCACCAGGCGGGGGCCCCGGCACCCGCGCAGCCCGCGTTGGAGCAGGGGGCTCCCCCGCCCCCGGCCCGTGGGATTGCCCCGCACCAGGACGCCGTGACGGCCGACTGGGAAAGCTTCTGAGCACACCCGGCCATCGTCCGGCCGGAAATCGAAAATACAGCAACTGCCGCACGCGCCACCAGCGCTTGCGGCAGTTTTCATTGGTGCTCCCGCTGCCGTGGAGGGCGCCCATAGTTCTTTGGGAGTAGTGCGCCTGCTTCCGCCATCGTTCTTTTGCCGGGCCCCAGGCCCTCCAGCGAAGGATGGGCGCGCGCCCGCGTTCGCGGGACCATGGATGCCATCTTGCACAAGAGGGAAAAACCAATGGCAACCGCGTCGCACCCTGCGGCAAATGACTCCCGCCGCAACCGCCAGGCCTGGTCGGTGCTCATCGTGAGCACGCTGGCATTCACGGTCTGCTTCATGGTCTGGATGATGTTCGGCGTGATCGGCATCCCGATCAAGAAGATGCTGAACCTGAGCTCCACCCAGTTCGGCCTGCTCACGGCGATGCCGGTGCTCACGGGATCGCTGGTGCGCGTGCCGCTGGGCATCTGGACCGACCGGTTCGGTGGCCGCATCGTGATGGCCCTGCTCATGGCGGCCACCGTTCCGGCGATCTGGCTCATGGGTTCGGCCACCGAGTACTGGCACTTCCTCGCCATCGGCCTGTTCGTGGGGCTGGCCGGGGGATCGTTCTCGGTGGGTACGCCCTACGTGGCGCGCTGGTTTCCCAAGCACCGCCAGGGCATGGCCATGGGGGTCTACGGTGCGGGCAACTCCGGCGCGGCCGTGAACAAGTTCGTGGCGCCCGCAATCCTCGTGGCTTTCGGCTGGGCCGCCGTGCCGCATGTCTACGCGGCCATCATGCTGGGCACGCTGGTGCTGTTCTGGCTGTTCAGCCACAGCGACCCGGCGCACCTGGTGCCCAGCAACATCTCGTTCGCCCAGCAGCTCAAAGCGCTCAAGGACCCCAAGGTGCTCAAGTACTGCCAGTACTACAGCATCGTGTTTGGCGGCTATGTGGCGCTGAGCCTGTGGATGGTGCAGTACTACGTGGGCGAATACGGCCTCGATATCCGAGTGGCCGCGCTGCTGGCCGCCTGCTTCTCGCTGCCCGGCGGCGTGCTGCGCGCCATCGGCGGCGTGCTGTCGGACCGGTACGGCGCGCACAGCGTGACCTGGTGGGTCATGTGGGTGTGCTGGATCTGCCTGTTCCTGCTCTCGTACCCGCAGACGGACTTCACCATCCTCACCGTCGATGGACCCCGGACCTTCCACATCGGCCTGAACGTCTACCTGTTCACGGCGCTGATGTTCGCGCTGGGCATTGCCATGGCCTTCGGCAAGGCCAGCGTGTTCAAGTACATCAGCGACGACTACCCCGGCAACATCGGCGCCATCAGCGGCATCGTGGGCCTGGCGGGCGGCATGGGCGGCTTCATCCTGCCGATCCTGTTCGGCGTGCTCATGGACTGGACGGGCATCCGCTCCAGCGCCTTCATGCTGATGTATGGCGTGGTCTGGGTTTCTCTCATCTGGATGTATTTCACCGAGGTGCGCCGCACCGACGTGATGGCGCCGCAGCACGCGGCCTGAAAGGTACGCACCATGTCATCCCCTACCGCAACGCATGCCGGCAATGGCCGCCAAGGCCGGTTGCTCACGCTCTGGACGCCCGAGGACAAGCAGTTCTGGGAGCGCGAAGGCGAGGCCGTCGCCAAGCTCAACCTCTGGATCTCGGTACCCGCCCTGTTCCTGGCCTTCGCCATCTGGCAGGTCTGGAGCGTGGTGGCCGTGAACCTGCCGGCGCTGGGCTTCCGCTACTCGACCAACCAGCTCTTCTGGCTGGCCGCGGCGCCCGCGCTCTCGGGCGCCACGCTGCGCATCTTCTACTCGTTCATGGTGCCCATCTTCGGCGGGCGCCGCTGGACGGCGCTGTCCACGGCGTCGCTCCTGATCCCGGCCATCGGCATCGGCTACGCGGTGCAGGACAACACCACGGGCTACCCCACCATGCTCGCGCTGGCGTTGCTGTGCGGGCTGGGCGGGGGCAACTTCAGCTCCAGCATGGCCAACATCAGCTTCTTCTTCCCCAAGGAGCGCAAGGGCTCGGCGCTGGGCGTGAATGCGGGCCTGGGTAACCTGGGCGTGTCGGTGGTGCAGTTCCTGAGCCCGCTGGTCATCACGGCGGGCATCTTCGGCATCTTCGGCGGCGAGGCCCAGACCATCGTGAAGAACGGCGAGCACATGCAGGTCTGGGCGCAGAACGCGGCCTTCATCTGGGTGCCATGGATCGCCATCGCGTCGGTTGCCGCGTGGTTCGGCATGAACGACATCCAGGACGCCAAGGCCAGCTTCGCCGCGCAGGCCGCGATCTTCCGTGCCAAGCACAACTGGGTCATGTGCCTGCTGTACCTGGGCACGTTCGGCTCGTTCATCGGCTTCGCGGCGGGCTTTCCGCTGCTCATCAAGGCGCTGTTCCCGCAGGTCAACCCGCTGGCCTATGCGTGGCTCGGGCCGCTCGTGGGCGCCGTGATCCGGCCCTTCGGCGGCTGGCTGGCCGACAAGGTGGGTGGCGGCGCCGTGACGTTCTGGAACTTCATCGTCATGGCCTTGGCCGTGCTGGGCGTGCTGTATTTCCTGCCCAAGGGCACGGGGGGCTTTTCCATGCCCTTCGGGCCGGCCGAGGGCAGCTTTACGGGCTTTTTCCTGATGTTCCTGGTGCTCTTCCTCACCACGGGCATCGGCAACGGATCGACCTTCCGCATGATCCCCGTGATCTTCCTGAACCAGAAGCTGCGCGCCCTGCGCAGCGACGACGAATCGGCCCACGCCCAGGCCATCAAGGAGGGCAACACCGAGGGCGCCGCTGCCGTGGGCTTCGCCGGCGCTTTGGGTGCCTACGGCGGCTTCTTCATCCCCAAGAGCTACGGCAGCTCCATCGCCGCCACGGGCGGGCCCGAGTTCGCGCTGTGGATGTTCGCCGTGTTCTATGTGCTGTGCGTGGTGGTGACCTGGTGGTACTACGCCCGCAAGAACGCCGAAATGCCCTGCTGAATGCACACCCATAAGCGATTCCAAGGAGCTTCACGATGAGCCATTTCCTCGACCGACTTTCCTACTTCGCGCAGCCGCGCGAGACCTTCTCGCAGGGCCACGGCCAGACCAACGGCGAAGACCGCACGTGGGAAGACGCCTACCGCGACCGCTGGGCGCACGACAAGATCGTGCGCTCCACCCACGGCGTGAACTGCACGGGCTCCTGCTCGTGGAAGATCTACGTTAAGGGCGGCATCGTCACCTGGGAAACCCAGCAGACCGACTACCCGCGTACGCGGCCCGACCTGCCCAACCACGAGCCGCGCGGTTGCGCGCGCGGGGCGAGCTACAGCTGGTACCTCTACAGCGCCAACCGCGTGAAGTACCCGTTGGTGCGCGCGCGCCTGCTCAAGCACTGGCGCGCGGCGCTGGCCGTGGCCAAGAGCCCCGTGGATGCCTGGGCCAGCATCGTCGAAAACGACGGCGCCCGCCGCGAGTGGCAGAAGCAGCGCGGCCTGGGCGGCTTCGTGCGCAGCACATGGGACGAGGTCAACCAGATCATCGCGGCGGCCAACGTCTACACGATCAAGAAGCATGGTCCGGACCGCATCATCGGCTTCTCGCCCATTCCGGCCATGTCGATGATTTCGTACGCCGCGGGCAGTCGCTACCTGAGCCTCATCGGCGGCGTGTGCATGAGCTTCTACGACTGGTACTGCGACCTGCCGCCATCCAGCCCCCAGGTGTGGGGCGAGCAGACCGACGTGCCCGAGAGCGCCGACTGGTACAACTCCACCTTCATCATCGCCTGGGGCTCCAATGTGCCCCAGACGCGCACGCCCGATGCCCACTTTTTCACCGAGGTGCGCTACAAGGGCGCGAAGACCGTGGCCGTCACGCCCGACTATTCCGAGGTGGCCAAGCTGGCCGACCTGTGGATGCACCCGCAGCAGGGCACCGACGCGGCCGTGGCCATGGCCATGGGGCACGTGATCCTCAAGGAGTTCTACTTCAAGGATGGCGGGAAGGGGCGCTCGGCGTACTTTGACGACTACGCGCGCCGCTACACCGACCTGCCGCTGCTCGTGGCCCTCAAGGAAAAGACGCTGCCCGACGGCCGCACGGTGATGGTGCCCGACCGCTACGTGCGCGCCAGCGACTTCGCGGGCAAGCTGGACCAGAGCAACCACCCCGACTGGAAGACCGTGGCCTACGACGCGCAAGGCAACGTGGCCCTGCCCAACGGCTCCATCGGCTTCCGCTGGGGCGCCGAGGGGCGTGAGGACCAGGGCCTGTGGAACCTGGAGGCCAAGGAGGCGCGCACCGGCAACGACGTGCGGCTCAAGCTCTCGGTGCTGGAGGACGGCGCGCAGGAACACGCCGTCTCCGACGTGGCCTTCCCGTACTTCGGCGGCGTCGAGTCGCCCCACTTCAAGGCCAACGCGCAGGACGGCGACGTGCTGGTGCGCCGCGTGCCCGTGACGCACCTCGAACTGAGCGGCGACGGGCTCGAGGGCCGCGTGGCCGTGGCCACGGTGTTCGACCTGCTGGCCGCCAACTACGGCATCCACCGCGGCCTGGAGGGCGAAGGCGCGGACGGCGGCTACGAGGCCAACGCCCCCTACACCCCCGCATGGCAGGAGGCCATCACCGGCGTGCCGCGCGACCAGGTGATCGCCGTGGCGCGCCAGTTCGCCGACAACGCCGACAAGACGCGCGGCAAGTCCATGGTGATCATCGGCGCGGCCATGAACCACTGGTACCACTGCGACATGAACTACCGCGGCATCATCAACATGCTGATGCTGTGCGGCTGCATCGGCCAGAGCGGCGGCGGCTGGGCGCACTATGTGGGCCAGGAGAAGCTGCGCCCGCAGACCGGCTGGACGGCGCTGGCCTTCGCGCTCGACTGGATCCGCCCGCCGCGCCAGCAGAACTCCACGAGTTTCTTCTACGCGCACACCGACCAGTGGCGCTACGAGAAGCTGGGCGTGGAAGAGGTGATCTCGCCCCTGGCCGACAAGAGCGCCTACAGCGGCGCCATGATCGACCACAATGTGCGCGCCGAGCGCATGGGCTGGCTGCCCAGCGCGCCGCAGCTGCAGACCAATCCGCTGCAGGTGGTGAAGGACGCCCAGGTCCGCGGCCTCGACGCCAAGGACTACGTGGTGCAGTCGCTCCAGGACGGCTCCCTCGCCATGAGCTGCGAGGACCCTGACCACCCCGCCAACTGGCCGCGCAACATGTTCGTGTGGCGCTCCAACATCCTGGGCAGCTCGGGCAAGGGGCACGAGTACTTCCTCAAGCACCTGCTGGGCACGGCCCATGGCGTGCAGGGCAAGGACCTGGGCCCGCAGGACGCCAAGCCCGAGGAAGTGCAATGGCACGCCCAGGCGCCGGAGGGCAAGCTGGACCTGCTGGTGACCCTGGACTTCCGCATGAGCACGACGTGCCTGTACTCCGACATCGTGCTGCCCACGGCCACCTGGTACGAGAAGAACGACCTCAACACCAGCGACATGCACCCCTTCATCCACCCGTTGTCGGCGGCCGTCGATCCGGCCTGGCAGGCCAAGAGCG
>JASLFM010000331.1 GCA_030150585.1 Acidovorax sp. | reverse complement strand
GCGCGCATTTTCGTGGTGGCGGTGGACGATCCGCAGCAGTCGCTGCAGATCGTGCAGCTCGTGCGCAAGCATTTCCCCCAGCTCGAAATCGTGGCCCGCGCGCGCGACGTGACGCACTGGAACGCGCTGCGCGACCTGGGCGTGACGCGCGTGGAACGCGAGGTGTTCGAGTCGAGCCTGGCCAGCGCGCGCACCGTGCTCGAGCTCATGGGCCTGACGGCCGACGAGGCCCAGCGGATGGCGCGGCGCTTTCGCGAGCACAACATCGCGCTGGCCGACCGCATGTACCCGCACCACAAGGACCGCACCAAGTTCATCGCCGTGGCGCGCGAAGGTCGCCAGCAGCTGGTCGACCAGATGGCCAAGGAGCGCCAGGAGCGGCAGCAGGCCGAACAGTCCTCACTCGGGCAATCTACACAAAAATAGCTGCCGGTGCCTGTCCTGCAAGCGCTGGCAGCTATGGATTCAGTAGTAAACCGTCAGTCCGCCGTGGCGCCCGACTCCTTGACCACCTTGCCCCATTTCACCGCTTCCTTCTGGATGAACGCAGCGAATTGCTCGGGCGTCTCGGCCACCACCTCGCCGCCCTGCTCGGCGATCTTCTTCTTCACGTCGGGCAGGTTCAGCACCTTGACGATGGCCTTGTTGAGCTGGGCCACGACGGGCGCGGGCGTGCCCGCGGGTGCGAACAGGCCGAACCACGAGGTGGCCTCGTAGCCGGGCACGCCGGCCTCGGCGATGGTGGGCACATCGGGCAGCTCGGGCGAGCGCTTGGCCGTGGTCACGGCCAGCGGGCGCAGCTTGCCGCTGCGCACATGCTGGATGGCCGAGGGCATGTTGTCGAACATGATGCCGATCTGGTTGCCCAGCAGGTCGGTCACGGCCGGGGCGCTGCCCTTGTAAGGCACGTGCTGCATGTCCACCTTGGCCATGCTTTTGAACAGCTCGCCCGACAGGTGGATGGAGCTGCCGCTGCCCGACGAGCCGAAGTTGACCTTGCCCGGGTTGGCCTTGGCGTAGGCGATCAGCTCCTGCACCGTCTTGTACGGCTGGGCCGGGTTGGCCACGAGCAGGTTGGGCACGTTGGCCACGCGCGTGAGCGGTGCGAAGTCCTTGATCGGGTCGAAGGGCATCTTCTTGTACAGGGCCGCGTTGATCGCATGCGTGCCCACAGTGCCCATGAACAGCGTGTAGCCATCGGCCGGCGCCTTGGCGGCCAGCGAAGCGCCGATGTTGCCGCCCGCGCCCGCGCGATTGTCCACGATCACGCTCTGGCCCAGTTCGGTGGTGAGCGCCTGGCCCACCACGCGCGCCAGGATGTCGGTGGTGCCGCCGGCGGAGAACGGCACGATGATGGTGATGGGCTTGGAGGGGTAGGACTGCGCCGAAGCGGCCAGGGGCAAGGCCCCGGCGGTGGCGGCGGCCAGCGCCGTCAGCAGGGCGCGGCGCGTGAAGGGGTGGTGGATGGACATGTTGTTTCCTCGATCTTCTGGTAACGGGGGATTCCGGAGGCGGGACGGCAGGCCCCGCCGGGTGGCTTATTCCTGCACGATGGACGATGGGTGGTTGGCCAGCGGCGTGACCTTGATCTGCATGTAGGGAAACAGCGGCAGGCCGCTGAGCAGCGTGTGCAGTTCGTCGTTGCTCGCCACGTCGAAGATGCTCACGTTGGCGTACTCGCCCACCACGCGCCACAGGTGGCGCCATTTGCCGGCGCGCTGCAGCTCTTGCGAATAGGCCTTTTCCTTGCGCTTGATCTCGTCGGCCACCTCGGGGCTCAGCGTGTGCGGGATGTTCACGATCATTTCAACCATGTACAGCATGGATCGACTCTCCTGGTTCAACGAAAAATGGATGGGGCCTCAGAGGTGGGGCCAAGCGACGATCACGACCGTGTAGATCAGGCCGACGAGGAACATGGACACCACGGTGTAGCCCATGATGTCCTTGAGCTTGAGGCGCGAGAGGGCCAGCGCGGGCAGGATCCAGAAGGGCTGCACCAGGTCGTTCCAGGCATTGCCCAGCATCACGGACATGGAGGTTTGCGCTACCGATGCACCCATGGCGTTGGCCGCATCGATCATGAACGGGCCCTGGATCACCCAGTGGCCGCCGCCCGAAGGCGCAAAGAAGTTGATCAGGAAGGAACTGACCAGGCCCCAGAACGGCAGCGTGTTCGGCGTGGAGATGTTGATGAACACATGGGCGATGGATTCCACCAGGCCCGAGGCGGCCATGATGGCCATGATGCCCGCGTAGAACGGGAACTGCAGGATGATGCCGCCGATGGTCTTCACGCCCTCGTTGAGCTTTTCCACGTAGTTCATGGGCGTGCCCAGCAGCAGGATGCCCAGGAACAGGATGAAGAAGTTGATCATGTTCAGGTCGAGCGAGCCCCCGCGCACGAAGTGCTGCGCCACATAGGCCATGCCCAGGCCGCCGATGAGCCAGCTCAGCAGGCGGCTGTGGTTGAGCTTGTGCGCCAGCGTGTTCTCGTCGCCCAGCAGGCCCGCGCCGGCGCCGGTCTTGGCGGCCTGCTGGTCGAGCGCGGGGTCGATCTCGGTCACCGTCTCGCCGGCCTTGGGGTGCATGGCGGCGTTGAGCAGAGGCAGTGTGATGAGCACCGCGAGGCTGGTGAGCAGGATGGGCCACGAGAAGATGGTCTGGGTCAGCGGCACCAGGCCCATCTTCGATTCGAAGGCATGGCCCTTGGTCGAGATCAGCACCGGAATGGTGGCCGAGAATCCCAGGCCATACATCGTGAAGCCGCTGTAGGCCGAGGCGATGATGAGCGGGTAATGCACCCCCTTCACGCGGCGCGCGAGCTTCTTGGCGACGATGCCGCCGATCACGAGGCCGAAGCCCCAGTTCAGGTAGCTGCCGATGCAGCCCACGAGCGTGGCCACGATGATGGCCGTGCGTGGGCGGTGCACCTTGTCCACGATGCGGTTGAGCAGCCGGTCCACCACGGGTGCGGTGGCCAGCACATAGCCCATGGCCAGGATCACCGCCATCTGCGTGGTGAAGGCCAGCAGGCTCCAGAAGCCCTTGCCCCAGTCCATGTTGGTGTCGGTGGGAAGGCGGCCCTCCACGGCCACGGCCAGCCCCATGGTGAGCAGCGTGAGCAGGATGGCGAAGACGAACGGATCGGGCAGGTAGCGCCGCATCAGTTCGGTGAAGAAGGCGGTGATTTTCGACATGGCGATGGCCTCGGGTGTTGCGGGGAAGGGAGCAAGGCGCGGTTCAGACGCCCGCCACGCCCACGGTCATGCCGCCGCAGACATAGAGCACCTGGCCGGTGACGAAGCCGCTGCGCGCATCGAGCAGGTAGGACACGGCATGCGCCACGTCCTCGGGCGTGCCCACACGCTTGACGGGCACCGCATCGATGATGGCGCGCGTGCGCGGCGCATCGGGCGGGTTGGCGCGGTCGAACAGCTCGGTGCGGATGGGGCCCGGGCCGATGGCGTTGGCCGTGATGCCATGGCGGCCCAGCTCCAGCGCCCACACGCGCGTCATGCCGATCAGGCCGGCCTTGGTGGCCGAGTACGCCGTGCGCAGCTCCTTGCCCAGCGCCGCGCGCGAGGACATGTTCACGATGCGCCCGAAGCCCGCGGCCTGCATGCCCGGCAACAGCGCCTGCATGCACTGCAGCGCGCAGCGCAGGTTCAGCGCCACGGCCAGGTCGAACTGCGCGAGGGTCTGTTCGGTGGCCTCGGCCGGCACCACGATGCCCACGTTGTTCACGAGGCGCGTGATGGGCCCGCCCTCCAGCGCCTGCTGCAGGGCGCGCGCCGTTTCGGCGGGGTTGGACAGGTCGGCCTGGATGCCGCCGGGCACATGATCGACCACGCGGTCGATGATGATGGGCTCGTAGCCGTCGGCGCGGCAGCGCTCGGCCGTAGCCGCGCCAATGCCGGCGCCGCCTCCAGTGATGAGGACGCGTTCGCGGGAAGAAGTCTCCATAGTCACTCCAGAACAATTCGGTATTGGTGCGCAGCTTGGCAACGCCCGTGCCTGGCGGCATGCATCGGCGGGCAAGGCTCGGCCACGGCAAGGCGGCACCCCAGGCAGTGGCAACCGGCGCCGCGGACAAGGCCACGGCCCCGGGGGCCGGTTCAGCGGCGGGGCCGCTGGAGCCAGCATGCATGGCGGTGCCACACCGCCATGGCCTGGCTCAGCCGCGCAGGAACTGCGCCAAGGCCTCGTTGAAGGCCTCGGGCGCTTCCAGGTTGGACAGGTGCGAGGCTGGCACCTCGGCCAGGCGTGCGCCGGGAATGGCGGCCTGCATGAACCGGCCATCGGCCACCGTGGTCACCGGGTCGTCGCTGCCGGCCACGATCAGCGTGGGCACGGGGATGCGGGCAATGTCCGCGCGCAGGTCGGCCCGGGCCAGCGCCTCGCAGCAGCCGGCATAGCCCTCGGGCGCGATGCCCGCGATCCAGCCCTGGGCGCGCTGCACCACAGCCGGGTGGGCCGCGCAGAACGCCTCGCTGAACCAGCGGGCGGGCGACGAAGCCGCGAGCTCCGCCATGGCAGCCCGGCCCTTTTCGCGCACCTGGACGGCGCGCGTTTGGTAGACCTCGGCCGTGCCGAGCTTGGCGGCGCTGTTGCACACCGCCAGGCTCAGCAGCCGCGCAGGCGCATGCACGCCCAGCCACAGGCCGGTGAGGCCACCCATGGAGATGCCGCAAAAATGCGCGCGCTCGATCTGGAGGGCATCCAGCAGCGCAACCACGTCGCCGCCCAGCAGGTCGAAGCTGTAAGGCCCCTCGCTCACCACGCTGCCGCCATGGCCGCGTGTGTCGTAGCGCACCACGCGGAAGTCCTTGGCGAAGTGCGCGGCCTGCGCGTCCCACAATTCGAGCGTGGTGCCCAGCGAGTTGGAAAAAACGAGCGCGGGCGCGCCTTGCGGCCCGTCGATGCGCACGCGCAGCCGGCCGGCCGCGGTGTCGAGAATGTCTGCTTGCACGGGAATCCTTGGTGTGTTTTCAGGGGCGGCGGCGCTCAGACGCGTTCGAGTACCACGGCGATGCCCTGGCCCACGCCAATGCACATGGTGGCCAGTGCGTAGCGGCCGCCCGTGGCGTGCAGACGGTTCACGGCCGTGGTGGCCAGGCGCGCGCCGCTGGCGCCCAGCGGATGCCCCAGCGCAATGGCGCCGCCCCAGGCGTTCACGCGCGCATCGTCATCGGCCAGACCCAGCAGGCGCAGCACCGCGAGGCCCTGGGCCGCGAAGGCCTCGTTGAGCTCGATCACGTCCATCTGCGCGAGCGTGAGGCCGGTCTGCGCCAGCACCTTCTGCGTGGCCGGCGCCGGGCCGATGCCCATCACGCGCGGCGCCACGCCGGCCGTGGCCATGCCCACCACGCGGGCCTTGGGCGTGAGGTCGTACTGCGCGGCGGCGGCTTCATTGGCGAGCAACAGCGCGCACGCGCCGTCGTTCACGCCGCTGGCGTTGCCGGCCGTCACCGTGCCATCGGGGCGCACCACACCCTTGAGCTTGGCGAGCGCCTCGAGACTGGTCTCGCGCGGGTGCTCATCCTTGTCGACGACGAGGGGGTCGCCCTTCTTCTGCGCAATGGTGACGGGCGTGATCTCGCGCGCCAGGTGCCCTTCCTTCTGCGCGGCCACGGCCTTGAGCTGGCTGGCCAGGGCCATGCGGTCCTGCGCCTCGCGCTCGATGTGGAAGTCGGTCGCCACGTTCTCGGCCGTCTCGGGCATGGAGTCCACGCCGTACTTTTCCTTCATGAGCTTGTTCACGAAGCGCCAGCCGATGGTGGTGTCGTACACCGCGTTGCTGCGGCTGAAGGCGCTCTCGGCCTTCGGCATCACGAAGGGCGCGCGGCTCATGCTCTCCACGCCGCCCGCGATCATGAGCTGCGCCTCGCCCGCCTTGATGGCGCGCGCGGCCGTGCCCACGGCATCCAGGCCCGAGCCGCACAGGCGGTTGATGGTGGCGCCGGGCACCTCCAGCGGCAGGCCCGCGAGCAGCGCGCTCATGCGCGCCACATTGCGGTTGTCCTCACCCGCCTGGTTGGCGCAGCCGTAGAGCACATCGGTCACGGCGGCCCAGTCCACGCCGGGGTTGCGCGCCATCAGCGCCTTGAGGGGGATGGCGCCGAGGTCATCGGCACGCACGCTCGAGAGCGCGCCGCCGTAGCGGCCGAAGGGCGTGCGGATGGCATCGCAGATGAAGGCTTGGGTCATGGGTTATGTCTCCTCGAAGCGGGAAATGTCAGGCGGGAAGAATGGGCAGGCCGACCAGGCTCTCGAGCTCGGCGTGCGCGAGGCCCGGCACGGCATCGATGAGGCGCAGGCCCTCGGGCGTGCAGGCCAGCGTGGCGAGGTCGGTGTAGATGCGCTTGACACAGGCGATGCCCGTGAGCGGGTAGGTGCAGCGCGGAACGATCTTGGATTGGCCCTGCTTGGTCAGCAGGTCCATCATCACCCAGGTCTGCTTGGCGCCGATGGCCAGGTCCATCGCGCCGCCCACGGCGGGAATGGCGCCGCTCTCGCCCGTGCTCCAGTTGGCCAGGTCGCCCGTGGCGGACACCTGGAAGGCGCCCAGCACGCAGATGTCGAGGTGGCCGCCGCGCATCATCGCGAAGCTGTCGGCATGGTGGAAGTAGGCGCCGCCCGGCAGCAGCGTGACGGGCTGCTTGCCCGCGTTGATGAGGTCGTAGTCCTCGCTGCCGGCGGCGGGCGCGGGGCCCATGCCGAGGATGCCGTTCTCGCTGTGCAGGATGACCTCGCGGCCCGCGGGAATGTGGTTGGCCACCAGCGTCGGCTGGCCGATGCCCAGGTTCACATAGGCGCCGTCGGGAATGTCCTGCGCCACGCGGCGGGCCAGTTCGTCCTTGCTTCGTTTTTGGTAGCTGCTCACGCTTGCTCCTTGTGCGCTGGGGGCATTCATGCCGTTTTCTTGATGCCGCCGGCCTGCGTGGCCACACGGTCGATGCGCACCACGCGGCTCACGTGGATGCCCGGGGTGACGATGGTCTCGGGATCCAGCGCCCCCAGCTCCACCACCTCGTGCACCGTGGCGACGGTGTACTTGGCGGCGGTGGCCATCACGGGGCCGAAGTTGCGCGCCGACATGCGGTAGGTGAGGTTGCCCCAGCGGTCGCCGCGCTCGGCCTTGATGAGCGCCACGTCGCCGTGGATGGGGTACTCGAGCACGTAGTGGCGGCCGTTGATCTCGCGGGTTTCCTTGCCTTGGGCCAGTTCGGTGCCGTAGGCCGTGGGGCAGAAGAAGGCCCCGATGCCCGCGCCTGCCGCGCGCAGCCGCTCGGCCAGGTTGCCCTGGGGCACGAGCTCGAGCTCGAGCTGGCCGCTGCGGTACAGGCCGTCGAACACGTAGCTGTCCACCTGGCGCGGAAAGCTGCAGATGATCTTGCGCACGCGCCCTGTCTTGAGGAGCGCCGCCAGGCCTGTGTCGCCGTTGCCGGCGTTGTTGTTCACCACCGTCAGGTCGCGCGCGCCCTGGGCTATGAGGCCGTCGATGAGTTCGCCGGGAATGCCCGCCGTGCCGAAGCCGCCGATGAGCACCGTGGCGCCATCCTGCACGCCGGCAAGGGCCTCGGCCACCGAGTCGGCCAGTTTGTTAATCATCGGTTGTCCTTCTGTCGATGAATGGGATGGGGTGCAATATTTGTTCGTATTTAGAACAAATGTTCGCTAAAAGAATTATACTCAGCCCCGCCATGAACGCCAATGCCGCCCCAACCGCCTCCGATGCGCCCAAGCCCAGCGACAGCTACGTGCAATCGTTCGCGCGCGGGCTGGACGTGATCCGCTCGTTCAGCGCAAGCGCGCCGGCCCAGACACTCAGCGAAGTGGCCGCGCGCACCGGCCTCACGCGCGCGGGGGCGCGCCGCATCCTGCTTACGCTGCAAACGCTGGGCTATGTGCACAGCGATGGGCGCCTGTTCCAGCTCACGCCGCGCATCCTGGACCTGGGTTTCGCCTACCTCTCGTCCATGCCGATCTGGGACCTGGCCGAGCCCATGATGGAAACGCTGGTGGACCGCGTGCACGAGTCCTGCTCGGCCGCCGTGCTCGACGGGCTGGACATCGTCTATGTGCTGCGCGTGCACACGCACAAGATCATGAGCACCAACCTCGGCGTGGGCTCGCGCCTGCCTGCGTTCTGGACCTCGATGGGCCGCGTGCTGCTGTCCGCGCTGCCCGAGGACGCGCTGCGCGAGCGCCTGCGCATCCTGCCGCGCGAGCGCTACACACGGCATACGGTGGTGGACGACGCAGGCCTGCTCGAATGCCTGCGCACGGCCCGCGCGCAAGGCTGGTGCCTCGTGGACCAGGAGCTGGAGGAAGGCCTGATCTCGATCGCCGCGCCGGTGCGCAACCGCGCAGGCCAGACGGTGGCCGCGCTCAACATCAGCGGGCAGGCCAACCGCACGAGCGCGAAGACGATGCAGGAGCAGTTCCTGCCCGTGCTGCTCGACACCGCGCAGGCCATCTCGCGCACGCTGGGCACGCGCGGGCGGTAGCGGCGGCGCGCGCCGCGCGTGCTACGCTGCGCGCCATGTTCAACCCCACCCAAGCCGACGTGCGGCGCTTCTTCTGCGCCGTGCACGCCAAGGCCCAGGCCGGCCAGCCCATGGAGGCCATCGAGACGCTGGCCAGCCTGTGGATCGCCGAGCACCCCGAGTACCACGCCGACCTGGCCGACGTGGATGCCGCGCTCGCGCGCAACTACGACGAGCAGCCCGGCCAGACCAATCCGTTCCTGCACCTGTCGATGCACCTGTCGATCAGCGAGCAGTGCAGCATCGACCAGCCGCGCGGCATCCGCCAGGCGGTGGAACTGCTCTCCAAGCGCCTCGATTCGCTGCACGACGCCCACCACGCCGCCATGGACTGCCTGGGCCAGATGCTCTGGGAGAGCCAGCGCGCGGGCCGCCCGCCCGACGGCGAGGCCTACGTGGCGTGCGTGCAGCGGCGCGCAACGCGGGATTGACCCCCCCTCCTCCCTGAGTCGCTTCGCGCCTTCCCCCCAGGGGGACGACGCCCGTGGCCGGGCAAAGCCCGCTCCACGGCGTCTGCTGGCGTGGCCTGCTCCGCGGCCATTGGACCGTGGAACTTGCGCACAAGCGCCTGAGCCGTTCACAATGGCTTACAAC
>JASLFM010000227.1 GCA_030150585.1 Acidovorax sp. | reverse complement strand
CAGCATGGCCTCGTTGATGTCGGTGTGCACCACGCGGCCCGTGGCGCCCACCTTCTTCGCGAAGGCGAGCGAGAGGTCGCCCGTGCCGCCCGCAATGTCCAGCACCTGCTGGCCCTCGCGCAGGTTGGCCACCATCACGGTGTAGGCCTTCCAGGCGCGGTGCAGGCCGCCGGACATCAGGTCGTTCATCACGTCGTACTTGGACGCGACCGAGTCGAACACGCCGCGCACGCGGCGCGCCTTGTCCTGCTCGTCGACCGTCTGGAATCCGAAATGGGTGGTGCTCATGGAAGGAATGCTACGGGCGCAGGCGCCCTGCGTACAGCGACAACCCCGCGCAGCCATGGGGCTTCTGTCGCATTGGTCGAAATGAAACAGGCCGCAAGCGCTCGCCTATCAAGCGCCTTCAGCTATCGTAATAAGAGCATTCTCAGTGCCCGCCACACGCGTGCCCCGAGCCCTTGGGTGGCATGAGCGCATCACGCTGAACGCCCGCATCGGCCAGGCGCTGCAAGTACTGGGCCCAGAGCGCCTCCTGGTCCCGGCCCAGTTCATAGAGGTAGTCCCACGTGAAGATGCCGCTGTCGTGCCCGTCCGAGAACGTGGGCTTGACGGCGTAATGCCCTACCGGCTCCAGCGCGATGATCGCCACCTCGCGCTTGCCCGTCTGCAGCACCTCCTGGCCCGGGCCATGGCCCTGCACCTCGGCCGAGGGCGAATACACGCGCAGCAGCTCGAACGGGAGCCGGAATACCGCGCCATCGGAAAACGCCACCTCGAGCATGCGCGACTGCTCATGCACCGTGAGCGCCTCGGGCGTGGGCGCGCCGGCCTTCAGACCTGCCATGGGATTCACCTTTGCATCAAACGGAGTCAATAGGAAACACCCTGGATTGTCCCATTGCGCGGTGCCTGCGGTGCGCACGCCACACAGCGCGTGCTCTGTGCCCCCTATGCGATTGACCACCCCGCCGGGGCGCTGTTACCGTTTGTATTCGCCATCATGCACGCTGCCGCACCGTCCTCCACACCCCACGCTCCCTCGCACTCCGGCAGCCGCCTGGCCCACAAGGCCTTCTGGATCATGTCGCGGCGCGTGACGGTGATGGCCGGCTGCGTGGACCTCGCCTTCCTGCTGCTCTTCCTGTGGTTCGATGCACCGCTGCTGGCCTGGCTCAATATCGGCAGCATCGCGCTCTACGCGGCGGCCTACGCGTTGCTCATGCGGCGCATGAATGGAATGGCTTTAGTGCTGATCTGGACCGAGGTGCTCGGGCATGCCACCATAGGCACGCTGCTCATCGGCTGGGACAGCGGATTTCACTACTACCTGCTGATGTTCATCCCCGCGACGATCGTGAGCGGGGCGCACCGCCTGCGGCCTTTCGTGCTGGTGGGGATGCTCTTTTTGTTCTACATCGGGCTGCACACGGCCGCGCTGCAGTTCGGCACGCTGGCGCCGCTGCGCCCGCCGGGGCTGTGGGTTGTGCATGCCTTCAATGTCGCCGTGGTATTTGCCATGGCCGCCTACACGGCCAACTACTACTACGGCACCGTGCGCCGCGCGGAGCGCCAGCTCGCGGCCCTCGCGGCCACGGACCCGCTCACGGGCCTTTCCAATCGCCGCAGCCTGCTCGACCGGGCCGAACAGGTACTCGCCCAGGCGCGCCGCACGGACCAGCCCACGGCCCTGGTGCTCGCCGACATCGACCACTTCAAGCACACCAACGACACCCATGGGCACGAAGTGGGCGACCGCACCATCGTCCACGTGGCCGCGCTGCTGACCCGCTGCTGCCGCGCGCAGGACATGGCTGCGCGCTGGGGCGGCGAGGAATTCCTGGTGTTGCTGCCCTCCACCACCGCCAGCGCCGCCGCCGTGCTCGCGGAGCGCCTGCGCGATGCGGTAGCGCAGCAGCCGCTACCGCACGATGGTGGCGCCATTGCCGTGACACTGTCGCTCGGCGTCGCCGAAGTGCTCGGCCAGGAATCGTTGGGAGCGGCCATCGCCCGGGCAGACCTGGCGCTTTACCGCAGCAAGGAGATGGGGCGCAATCGCGTTACGGTGAGCGATAGCCTGCCCACGGCGGCCATGCCACACCCATCGCCAGCGCAGGCTGATCGCTACGCCAGCGAAACCACGCGCGCCGCCAGCGTGTAGGGCGCAACGCACAAACCGCGGTGGCTGGACTTCGCCACGGCGGCAGTGGCGATGCAGCGCCCTCGTAGCGGACACCGGCGCACGCACAGGCATCCCACGGGCCGGGCTGTCAGGCCAGTGCCGCCCAGGACGCGAGCCGCTCGTGCATCAGCACTTCGGCAGCGGGCAGCGCCTGGCGCACCTCTGCCTCACGGGCCGAGTCGCGCTCGCGCTGTGCCTGTGCCCACACGGGTGCGGGGAAGTGGCTGTCCCATTCGTACCGTGCGATCACATGCCAGTGCAGGTGGGGCACCATGTTGCCCAGCGCGGCGAGGTTGATCTTGGCGGGCCGCACGGCTTCGCGCAGCGCCTGCTCGACCACCGCCACGGCCTCCATGCAATGCTGGCGGTCGAGCGGACTCAAGTCGGAGAACTCGGCCACGTGCGCATTCCAGACGACGCGGTAGAAAGCGGGAAAGCCCCGTTCAGCCTCCTCCTCCGCCCGGATCACGCGCAGCTTGTCGCCGCGCCAGACCAGGGCGCCACCATCCACCTTGCACAGCGGGCAGGTCATACCAAGACCCGCTCGATGCCGCCCGCGTTGGCGCGCTGGACGTATTCGGGCATCCAGTTCTCGCCGAGGATCTGGCGGGCCATCTCCACCACGATGTAGTCCGCTTCGAGCAGGCCCGTAGTGAGGTCGTTCTCGTAGCGCGAGATGCCTTGCAGGCAGCTCGGGCAGCTCGTGAGGATCTTCACGTTGTCCTGCGCGCCCACGGCGCCGCTGGCGCGCAACTGGGCCTCGCCCTTGCGGATTTCCTCGGTCTTGCGGAAACGCACCTGGGTGGAGATGTCCGGCCGCGTGACGCCCAGCGTGCCCGATTCGCCGCAGCAGCGGTCGCTCTTGAGCACCTTGTCGCCCACCAGGGCGCGCACGGTCTTCATCGAGTCACCCTGTTTCATGGGGTTGTGGCAGGGCTCGTGGTACAGGTAGCCGCCTTGACCGCCGGGCAGGGTGATGCCCTTTTCGAGCAGGTATTCGTGGATGTCCACGATGCGGCAGCCGGGGAAGATCTTGTCGAACTGGTAGCCCTGGAGCTGGTCGTAGCAGGTGCCGCAGCTCACCACCACGGTCTTGATGTCGAGGTAGTTCAGCGTGTTGGCCACGCGGTGGAAGAGCACCCGGTTGTCGGTGATCATCTTCTCGGCCTTGTCGAACTGGCCGCTGCCGCGCTGGGGGTAGCCACAGCACAGGTAGCCCGGCGGCAGCACGGTCTGCACGCCCGCGTGCCAGAGCATGGCCTGGGTCGCCAGGCCGACTTGCGAGAACAGGCGCTCGGAGCCGCAGCCGGGGAAGTAGAACACCGCCTCGGTCTCGGCCGTGGTGGCGGCCGGGTTGCGGATGATGGGAACGTAGTCCTTGTTCTCGATGTCGAGCAGCGCGCGCGCGGTTTTCTTGGGCAGGCCGCCCGGCAGCTTCTTGTTGACGAAGTGGATGACCTGCTCTTTGACCGGGGCCGTGCCCACGGTGGCGGGCGGGTGCGCAGTCTGCTTGCGGCCCACGGTGCGCAGCAGGTCGACGACGGCGCGTTGGGCCTTGAAGCCCACGTTCACCGTGGCGCTGCGCAGCAGCTTGATGGTGTCGGGATTGGTGGCGTTGAGCATGGCCATGGCCAGCTTGTTGCCGGGGCGGAAGCTCTTCTTGCCCATCTTGCGCAGCAGGTTGCGCATGTTCATGGTCACGTCGCCGAAGTCGATCTTCACCGGGCAGGGCGTGAGGCACTTGTGGCACACGGTGCAGTGGTCTGCCACGTCCTCGAATTCCTGCCAGTGCTTGATGGACACGCCGCGGCGCGTCTGCTCCTCGTACAGGAAGGCCTCGACCAGCAGCGAGGTGGCGAGGATCTTGTTGCGCGGGCTGTAGAGCAGGCTGGCGCGCGGCACGTGGGTGCTGCACACGGGCTTGCACTTGCCGCAGCGCAGGCAGTCCTTGACGCTGTCGGCGATGGCGCCGATGTCGCTCTGTTGCATGATGAGCGACTCGTGCCCCATGAGGCCGAAGCTGGGCGTGTAGGCGTTGGTGAGGTCGGCGTACATCAGCGACTTGCGTGCCGAATCACCCGCAGGCGCCCGCCCCTCCTGCGCAAGCAGCTCACTATTTCGAAGCAGCTTGCCCTGGTTGAAGCGGCCCTGCGGGTCCACCTTCTGCTTGTACGCTGCGAACGGTGCCAGCTCTTCGTCGGTGAGAAATTCGAGCTTGGTGATGCCGATGCCATGCTCGCCGGAGATCACGCCATCCAGGCTGCGCGCCAGCACCATGATGCGCGCCACGGCCTCGTGCGCGGTCTGCAGCATGTCGTAGTCGTCGCTGTTGACGGGAATGTTGGTGTGCACGTTGCCGTCGCCCGCGTGCATGTGCAGCGCCACCCACACGCGGCCCTTGAGCACGCGCTGGTGAATGGCGACGGCCTCGTCGAGGATGGGCTTGAACGCCGCGCCCGCGAAGATCTGTGCGAGCGGCTGGCGGATCTGCGTCTTCCAGCTGGCGCGCAAGCGATGGTCTTGCAGTTGCGGGAACAGCGCAGCCACGTCGTCCAGCCAGCCCTGCCACAGCGCCCGCACCTCAGCCACCAGGGCCTGGGCCTGGGCCACGCGGTCTTCGAGCAGCTCGGCCGCGGGGATCTCGTTCGCGTCGTCCTGCTTGCCCAGCGGCAGGTTGCCGTGGGCGAAGAAGTCGGCCAGCGCATCGCACAGCTTGAGCTTGTTGCGCAGGGAGAGTTCGATGTTGATGCGCTCGATGCCGTCGGTGTATTCGGCCATGCGCGGCAGCGGGATCACCACGTCTTCGTTGATCTTGAAGGCGTTGGTGTGGCGGCTGATGGCGGCCGTGCGCTTGCGGTCCA
>JASLFM010000212.1 GCA_030150585.1 Acidovorax sp. | reverse complement strand
GCGTCCACGCTGAGCGTGATGATGATTCCCGTGCTCGGCGTGTTCAGCGGAGCGCTGTGGCTCGGCGAGCGCCTGCACTGGCAGGATTGGGCGGCCGTGGCGCTGATGGTGCTGGCCATTGCCTCGGTGCTGTGGCCGCGGCGGGCGTGAATCGGACCCCCCTGAGGCGCTTCGCGCCTTCCCCCTTCTCTTGCAACGCTGCGCGTTGCGGGAATGGGAACGCAGCCCTCGCTGCGGGGCGGCGCGGCCGGCATAGGCCCTTGCTCGGCTGCCCTGGCTTGGGTCGCGCCAGTCTCGGTTTGCACGGACAAAGAAAAAGGCTGCCGAAGCAGCCTTTACAGTGGCGTTGCGCGGGGGCGCTGGGGAATCAGCGCGCCACGGCCAGCAGGCGCTGCACGTCGCGGTCATTGGGCAGCGCGTAGTCGTAGCCGCGCACGATGCGGCTGTCCTCGGTGCGCACGAGCTTGAGGCTCACGTAGGTGTAGCTCGCAGCGGCGGAATAGGTGCCCACGAGCACGAGCGAGGCGTTGTGGTTGCGCGCGATGTCCTTGATCTCGCGCGACAACAGCAATTCGCCGGCGCCTTCCTTCACGAACACGTCGCCGCGCAGCTTGACTTCCTTCACGTTGAAGCCGGAGGCGGCCATGTGGGAAGCGTATTGCTCGGACAGCGTGCGGCCCAGCGGGGCCGAGCGGCTCAGGTCGTTCACGTTGACGATGGTGGCCACGAGCACGGGGCCGCCGTCGAGCATGCTGAGGTCGAACCCGCCGGTGAGCTTGCCGATGGCGTCGCGGCTGCTCTGCAGGAACGGGGCGCTGGCGGCTTCCTGGTAGGTGGGCTCGGTGCGCACCACGGTGCTCGTGGTGTTGCACCCTGCCAGCAGCGCGGCGGCCGCCAGGGCGGTCAGGAGGATGGGGGACTTCATTGCGACACCACCTTCATGGGAACGGGCCGGTACGACGAATTGCGCAGGAACAGCGGCGTGTCGGCGTTCTCGAGGTAATACACGTCGGTCTTGCGGGCGATGTACTGGCCACCGCGCGACACTGTGGTCGTGAGGATCATCTCGGTGTTGGTGGGGCCGCCCGTGTTGACGCTGGCAGCATAGTCGGCGGCCATGGCGAGGCCCAGGCCGGCGGCGATGTGCGTGTCCACGTGCTCGTGGCGCAGGCCGTAGGCAGCGCCCACGCCCGCGGCGAGCATGGTGAACACGCCGGGGATGAAGTGCGGCCTGTCGCTGTTGTGGCGAACGATCTGGGCCTGGTAGGTCACGTCCAGCGTGGGGCCGGGGGCCTGCAGCACGGGCGTGCCGCTCTGCACGAACTCGGTGATTAGGAAGTCGCGGAAGGCGTAGTCGAACGCGCTGGGGTTGGGCGGCAGGGCCACGAACAGCGGCGCGCCTGCGGCGCCGGCCTTGTTCAGCGTGCCCAGCGTCTGGGCGACCACGTCGCGCGACACGAGCTCCCAGTGACCCGCCGAGCGCACCTTGGGCTGGCTCGTGTACTCGAAGTTCTCTGCGACGGGGATGGGGGCTTTGTTGGCGCAGCCCATCAACATCACTGTGGCGCCAGCCAGCGCGGCCATGCCGATGGCCTTGGAAAATGACATGGTTCCCTCCTACGGACTTGGATGCGGGGATATAGAAGGTTACATCCCACACGATTGAAAATGATTCTGGGCGGTGCGCTCAACAAAAACAAGAAAAAAATGCGCTAACTGCGCCTGCCTGCTCGCAGTTTGTTGTTTTTGGTCACAGTATCCGCCCCACGCGGCCGCGGTTATTTGTTGCTAAATGTAGCTATGGAGCCCGCTTTGCCGCGCATATTCATTTTCCTCACGCGGCGGTGTTCGCGCGCTGCTCGAGGATTTCGAAGGCCGGCAGTTTCTTGCCCTCCAGCACTTCGAGGAATGCGCCGCCGCCCGTCGAGATATAGCCCACCTGCTTCTCGATGCCGTATTTGGCGATGGCCGCGAGCGTATCGCCGCCACCTGCAATGCTGAACGCGCTGGATGCGGCGATGGCCTCGGCAATGGTGCGCGTGCCGCCCTCGAAGGCCGCGAACTCGAACACGCCCACAGGGCCGTTCCAGACGATGGTGCCGGCCTGCTTGAGCTGTGCCGCCAGGCGCGCCGCGGTCTCGGGCCCGATGTCGAGGATGAGGTCGTCGTCGGCCACTTCGGTGGCCTTCTTGGTGGTGGCGGGCGCATCGGCCGCGAAGGTCTTGGCCACGACCACGTCGGTGGGCACGGGCACCTCGGCGCCGCGCGCGGCCATGGCGGCCATCACGGCCTTGGCTTCATCCACCAGGTCGGGTTCGGCCAGGGATTTGCCGATCTTCAGGCCCGCCGCCAGCATGAAGGTGTTGGCGATGCCGCCGCCCACGATGAGCTGGTCCACGTTCTTGGCCAGGCTTTGCAGGATGGTGAGCTTGGTGGACACCTTGGAGCCCGCCACGATGGCCGCGAGCGGGCGCTTCGGGTTGGCCAGCGCCTGGATGATGGCGTCGATCTCGGCTGCGAGCAGCGGGCCCGCGCAGGCGACCGGCGCGAACTGCGCGATGCCGTAGGTCGTGCCCTCGGCGCGGTGGGCGGTGCCGAAGGCGTCGTTCACGTAGATGTCGCACAAGGCGGCCATCTTGCGTGCGAGCTCGGGGTTGTTCTTCTTCTCGCCGGGGTTCACGCGGCAGTTCTCGAGCAGCACGACCTGGCCGGGCGCGACCTGCACGCCGTCGACCCAGTTCGCGACCAGCGGCACGGGGCGGCCGAGCAGCTCCGACAGGCGCTCGGCCACGGGCGCGAGCGAATCCTCGGGTTTGAACTCGCCCTCGGTCGGGCGGCCCAGGTGGCTCGTGACCATGACGGCGGCGCCTGCGTCGAGCGCCATGCGGATGCAGGGCACGGATGCGCGGATGCGCGTGTCTTCGGTGATGCGGCCGGCATCGTCCTGGGGTACGTTCAGGTCGGCGCGGATGAAAACGCGTTGGCCTTGGGCCTGGCCCTGGGCGCACAGGTCGGAGAAGCGAAGAATATTCATGGCGGAAGGGTTGGCTGGCGGTAAAAAGCGGGCCACATTGTAGGCGCGTGCCTGCGCCCGCCCTGCCGCTACCAGCCCAGCCCGATGTGCAGCGGCAGGTACACGGCCATGCCCACCATGATGGTGCCCAGGATGCCGCGGCGCCAGAAGTAGTAGCCGGCGGCGCACAGCACCGCGGGCAGGCGCGCATCCTGCAGTGATGCGATGAGCCCGCCCTGGGCCATGAGGATCTCGGGCGCGATCACGGCCGTGAGCGCGGCCAGCGGCGCGTACTTGAGGCCGCGCTTGAGCCAGTCGGGCAGCGGCATCTCGCGCTCGGGGATCATGAAGAAGGCGCGCGAGACCACGGTGATGACCGCCAGACCCAGGATGGCGAGCACGGGTTCGATCCAGGACCAGCTCACGGATGGCGCTCCTCGCGCAGGGGGACCTCGTCGCCCGCCTCCACGCGCTGCAACTCCTCTGGCGGCAGTGCGCTGTCTGCGGGTACCAGTACCACCTCGGGGTGGTGGCGCCGCCGGTCCACGGCCTCGATGAGCAGGCCCACCGTGACGGCCGCGGCGATGGCCACGAGGATGTTGAGCTTGAGCGGCAGCGCGAACGCCGCGATGGCCGCCGTGGCCGCCACGCCGGCGGCCAGCCAGGTGGCGCGGTCGAACAGCATGGACAGCAGCACGCCCAGCAGCGCCAGCACACCCGCGAACCCGAGGCCCCAAGACAGCGGCACCACGTTGGCCAGCAGGATGCCGGCGATCGAGGGTACCTGCCATGCAAGCCAGTTGGTGCCGGCGGCGCCCCAGAAGTACGGCACCTGGTCCGGCTCGGGCCGCGGCTGGGGGTAGCGCTTCATGAAGGCGACGAAGATCACGTCGCCGCTGAAGTAGCCGACGGCCAGGCGCTGGCGCAGTGGCAGGTGCGCGAAGTAGCTGCGCCACATGTTGCTGAAGATCACGAAACGCAGGTTCACGCACGAGGCCGTGAGCCAGATGACCCACATCGGCGCCCCCACGGCCAGCAGCGGAATCACGGCGAGCTGCGCGCTGCCCGCGTAGACGATCAGCGACATGAACACCGCCATCGGCGCCGACATGCCGCTCTTGACCATGGCCACGCCCGTCACGAGGCCCCAGGCGCCCACGCCCACGGCCGTGCCGACCATGTCGGTGATACCGAGGCGGAAGGCGGGGTGGCGCAGCGTGGCCTTGACGGCGGCGGCCGCGCTCATGCGGCGGGGCCCAGCACCATGCCGGGCTGCAGAGCGAAACCGCGCAGGAACTCGGCTGCGGGCAGACGCTTGCCGCCCGCGCGCTGCAGCGTGGTCAGGCGCAGCGCACCCGTGCCGCAGGCCACGGTCACACCGGCATCGTCCACGGAGAGAATCTGGCCCGGGCGCTTGTCCTGGCCGTGGTGTGTGCTATCGATTTCGTAGTTCCACAGCTTGATGGATTCGCCATGCCACTGGGTGGCAGCCCCCGGGAACGGGTCGAAGGCGCGGATGCGCCGGCCGATCGCCTCGGCGGGGAGCGACCAGTCCACGCTGGCTTCCTGCTTTTCGATCTTGTGGGCGTAGGTCACGCCTTCGGCAGGCTGGGGCGTGGCCGTGAGCCCGCCGCAGGCGGCCAGTTCGAGCGCCTCGACAATGAGGCGCCCTCCGAGTTCGGCCAGCCGGTCGTGCAGCGTGGCCGTGGTGTCGTGCGCGCCGATGGACAGGCGCTCCGCCAGCAGCATGTCGCCCGTGTCCAGGCCCGCGTCCATCTGCATGATGGTGACGCCGGTCTCGGCGTCGCCGGCCTCGATGGCACGGTGGATGGGCGCCGCGCCGCGCCAGCGCGGCAGCAGGCTGGCGTGGATGTTGAGACACCCTTTGGCGGGCGCGTCGAGCACCCACTGCGGCAGGATCAGGCCGTAGGCCGCGACCACCATCGCATCGGCATGCACCGCCTCGATGGCGGTGCGCGCAGCGGCGGCCTCGTCGGGGTACTTGCCGTCCAGGCGCAGGCTGCGCGGCTGGGCCACGGCAATGCCATGCTCCAGCGCGCACTGCTTGACGGGCGAGGCCTGCAGCTTCATGCCCCGGCCGGCGGGCCGGTCGGGCTGGGTCAGGACCAGGGGGATGGAGAAACCGGCGGCAATCAGCCGCTCGAGCGCCACGCGGGCGAATTCCGGGGTGCCGGCAAAAATCAGCTTCATGGGCGGTGCCGCTCAGTTGCGGGCATCGTCGCCGCGGGGGAACTCGTCCATGAACAGGATGCTGCGGACCACGCCCGTGCGGTCGATGTGGATGTGCGCGAGGCGCTCGTTGTTGAAATCGTCGAGGAAGCGGTAGGTCCAGACGTCGCCGTCGAAGCGGGCGACGCGCTCCACGAGCGCGGGCGGGCCGAACTCGCGCTGCACGTTGATGGCGGTCCACTGGTTGAGGGGGATGGACTGCAGCCGCGCCAGGGTCAGCACCTGGTCCACGCGCGCCAGGCGGCCCTGGGCATCGAAGTCGAGGTGGTAGACCGTGCGGCCCAGGGGCTGGGCGGAGTACAGCAGCCGCTCGCCGCCGCCGTCCAGCGGCGCGGTGCGCGCGGGCGGGCCCAGGCGCGCTACCACGTCGGCGCGGGCGGCGCCGGGCTTCTCGAAGGCCGGCGAGGCGCAGGCCGCCACCAGCGCCGCCATTGCACAGGCGGCGGCAACGCGCCAGGGCCTGGAGGGGGCTGTGCCGGTGTTCATGCGCGGGCTGCCTCGCGCTGCTGCTTGAGCAGCTTGGTCTTGATGCGGTTGCGCTTGAGGGGCGAGAGGTATTCGACAAACACCTTGCCCAGCAGGTGGTCCATTTCGTGCTGCATGCACACGGCCAGCAGCCCGTCGGCCTCGATCACGCGCGATTGGCCCTTGTCGTCGAGCGCGCGCACATGCACGGCAGCGGAGCGCTCCACGCCGTCGTAGATGCCGGGCACCGACAGGCAGCCCTCATCGCCGACCACCTTTTCGGGGCTGGCCCAGACAATCTCGGGATTGATCAGCACGAGGGGCTGGTCGCGGTCTTCCGACACATCGATCACGACCACGCGCTCGTGCACGTCGACCTGGGTTGCGGCCAGGCCGATGCCCTGCGCGTCGTACATGGTCTCGAGCATGTTGCCCACCAGGGTCTGGATGCGCGCGTCCACCGCCTGCACCGGCTGGGCCACCTTGTGGAGCCGGGGATCGGGATAACAAAGAATCGGGAGAATTGCCATGGCCGCCAATGCAAATATGTCGCTATTTTCGCCACTTTTGGCATTCGCTGCAGGCCCTCTTTTCAATAATCGTTGCCCAATCAAGGGCTTGAGCAGAGAATCTCAGATGATTTGTAACGTATTTTGCCGCCGGGCCAGGAAATACTGGGCTCTGCTGCGGCGCCAGTGAGGGGGCGTTTTCCAATGCATCAGAAAAGGAACAACAAGGCGGCATTCGCGCCGGTGCGCGCGCTGAGCGCATGGGCGTCGCTGGCCGCCATGTTCGCCGTGGCGCCCGCCATGGCCCAGAACTATCCCGTCACTCCCGGCCAGCGTTCCACCGCCCAGCAGGTGGCCCAGCAGGGTGTGCCGCTGGCTGAACTTGCGCCCAATGCACCCGACTCCTATGTCGTCAAGCGCGGTGACACGCTCTGGGGCATCTCGGGCATGTACCTGTTGCGCCCATGGCGCTGGCCCGAACTCTGGGGCATGAACCTGCAGGCCATCCGCAATCCGCACCTGATCTACCCGGGCCAGACGCTGTACCTCGACAAACAAGGGGGTTATGCGCGCCTGTCCACCGTCCGCCCGGGCTCGTCCGAGCCCGACACCGTGCGTGTCTCGCCGCGCACGCGTGCCGAAAGCCTGGCCGACCTGGCCCTGCCCACGCTGCAGCCGCACCTGATCGAACCCTTCCTGGCCGAGCCCATCGTGGTCGATGCCGACACACTGCAGCACGCGCCGCGCGTGGTCGCGACGACCGAGGAGCGCGTGCTCATGGCCAGTGGCGACCGTGCCTACGTGCGCGGCGACCCGGCCAAGCCGCTGCTGCGCGAGCCCGGCGAGCCCCGGCGCTTCCAGGTGTACCGCGACGCCGTGGCGCTCAAGGACCCGCTCACGGGCGCTGTCCTGGGCTACGAGGCCCAGTACCTGGGCAAGGCCGAACTCATCAAGGGCGAGTCGCTGGAAGAGTCGTCGAACGGCAAGGGCGGTATCGCCTCGGAGTACGTGCCCGCTACCGTGGTGCTCTCGGGCACCAAGGAAGAAATCCGCGCGGGCGACCGCCTGCTGCCCGCGCCCGAGCGTGCTTACATGAGCTACACGCCACACGCGCCCCAGATCGACGTGGATGCGCGCGTGGTCTCGATCTACGGCAGCACGCCCGTGGCCTACGCAGCCCAGAACCAGGTCGTGGCCATCAGCATGGGCGCGAGCGATGGCATCGAGCCCGGCCATGTGCTGCAGCTCGTGACCAAGGGCGACCGCATCCGCGACGAGACCGATCCCGCGCGCGCCACGATCAAGCTGCCCAGCGAGCGCAACGGCATGGCCATGGTGTTCCGCACCTTCGACCGCGTGTCGTATGCGCTGATCCTCAGCATCGAGACGGGCGTGCGCGTGGGTGACCGCCTCGTCAATCCGCGCTGACCTCCCAAGGGGCTTCGGCCCCTTTTTGATTTGCGCATGGACCGCAGCGAACTTGGCGCCTGGCTGCGCCTGATGCTCACACCCGGCGTGGGCAACCACACGGCGCGGCGCCTGCTGGCGCGCTGCGGACTGCCCCAGCAGATCTTCAGCCAGCCCGCGCTCTGGCAGGACGGCGTGACTGCCGCACAGGCCCGTGCGCTGGTCCAGGAGCCCGAAGGGCTGGCCGCGCTCGTGGACGCCACATGGCAGTGGCTGCAGGGCGGCACCGATGGCGTGGCGCGCGCGGTGCTCACGCTCGCCGATGCCGCCTACCCCCCAGCCCTGCTGGCCACGGAAGATCCGCCGCTGCTGCTCCACGTGATGGGGCCCGCTGCATGGATCGCGTCTGAGCAGCCATTCCCGGCAGACTGCCTGGCCATGGTGGGCAGCCGCCATCCCACCGCGCAGGGCCAGGCGCACGCACGCCAGTTCGCGCGAGCGCTGCGCGAGGCGGGGCTGTGCATCGTCTCGGGCCTGGCGCTGGGGGTGGATGCGGCAGCCCACGAGGGCGCGCTGGAAGGTTCACAGGAAAATGCGCAGGACGTGGGCATCGCCACCATCGCCGTCGTGGGCACGGGACTGGACCGCGTCTACCCGAGCCGCCACCGTGACCTCGCGCACCGCATCGCACGCCAGGGGCTGATCGTGAGCGAGTACCCGCTGGGCACGCCGCCGCTCGCAGCCAACTTTCCCAAGCGCAACCGCATCATCGCGGGGCTGTCGCAGGGCACTCTGGTGGTCGAGGCGGCGCTGCAGTCCGGCTCCTTGATCACCGCGCGCCTGGCGGCCGAGCAGGGACGGGAGGTGTTCGCCATCCCCGGTTCCATCCAGGCACCGCAGTCGCGCGGCTGCCATGCGCTGATCCGGCAAGGCGCCAAGCTCGTGGAGACGGTGCAGGACGTGCTCGAGGAACTGCGGCTGCCCGTCGCCACACCGGCCCCGAAGGCCTCCCCCACCCCTCCGGCGGACGAAGCCGACCCGCTGTGGGCCGCCATGGGCTACGACCCCATCGGCCTCGATGCGCTGGTCGCGCGCACGGGCATGTCCGCCGCAACGCTGCAGGTGCTCCTGCTGGAGCGGGAGCTGGCCGGCCTGGTGGCACGCCTGCCGGGCGGCCTGTTCCAGCGCGTGGTACGGGGTTAGCCCAGCAACCGCTCGGGGTTCGCGTCGAGCTTGGCGAGCGCGTCGCGCGTGGCGCGCACGGTGAGGCTTTCCTCGTCCTGCGGCACCAGCAGGCCCGCCTGCAGGTAAGCGCCCAGGCGCCGCAGCTGGATGAGGTAGCACGAGCCGTCGATGGCCGCGAACAGGTGCAGCTGCTTGCGCTCGCTTTGCCAGGCGTACTGCACCTGGGCCGACGAGCCGTTGTGGTCCAGCGTATACCAGGCACCCAGTTGCAGTTCCTGGGCCCAGGCGACCATGGCCTCGTCCACGGGGGCACCCGTGTCGGGGATCACCTGGATGGAAGAGGCGTCAATGCCCAGCATCATCTCGATGTTGTCGCTCGACAGCGGCATGTCGCCCAACGCCGCGTCGCCGATGAAGTCCTCGAGGTTCGCGAGGCGCTTGGCCATGGCGTCAATGTGGGCCTGCGGAATGGCCGCCGTCTTGGAGAGGAAGGCCTCGGCCAGCGTATCGGTCAGGACCTTGATCTGCGCGTCCTGCTCAGCGCCCTCCATGCCCATGAGGGCCAGGCCCTGGCGCAGGCGCTGCAGCAGGCCCGGCAGGTTCTGGATCACCTGGGCGCGGTCGGCGCGGTTGGGCTTGGCGCTCGCGGCCCAGACGAGGTCGGCCGCGGCGTGCTTGAAGGCCACGGTGTCGGCGTGCTGCGCACCGTCGCGCACGGCCGAGAGCGCGAGTACTTCGGCCCAGGTCTTGAAGAGGAATTCACGGATTTCCTCGCGCACCGGCATGTCCTTGAGCATGGTGCGCAGCTCGATCGTGTACTGGATCGCGAGCGTCTCGCGCTGCTCCACCTGCTGCGCCACGCTGACCAGCTTCGCTGTGGCCTGCCCTTCGGTAAGGAACTTGGCGAGGAATTTCTCGAACTCGTC
>JASLFM010000163.1 GCA_030150585.1 Acidovorax sp. | reverse complement strand
TGCCAAGAGCCTTGGCGAAGGGCAAGGGCTATGCCCGAACCGGTTTGCGCAAGTCGCAGGAAAAGAAAAACGATCCCGTCTGCGCTGGGCAGAGCGGGAGCGTGGCGCTGTTTTCGCTCCGGAGCGGTGACCCGCCCCGGAAGAATGTGCAGCTTAGTCGGCAGAAGCGTCGCCGGCAGCGGCTTCGACTTCGTCGTCGGCAGTCACGCCGGCCAGCTCGGCAGCTTCGGCCTCGGCAATGGCGCGGCGCTCGGCCTCGTCCATCGCATCCTTGGCCTTGCGCGCCTGGTGGTAGGCCAGACCGGTACCGGCGGGGATCAGGCGACCCACGATCACGTTCTCCTTCAGGCCGCGCAGCTCGTCGCGCTTGCCCATGATGGCAGCCTCGGTCAGCACGCGGGTCGTTTCCTGGAAGGAAGCGGCCGAGATGAAGGAGTCGGTCGACAGCGAGGCCTTGGTGATGCCCAGCAGCACGTTGGAGTACGTGGCGGGAATCTTGCCTTCGGCCTGCAGTTGCTCGTTGGTGTTGAGGATCTCGGAGCGCTCGACCTGCTCGCCGGCGATGTAGTTGGACTCGCCGGGGTTCTCGACCACGATGCGGCGCAGCATCTGGCGAACGATCACCTCGATGTGCTTGTCGTTGATCTTCACGCCCTGGAGGCGGTACATGTCTTGCACTTCATCGACGATGTAGCGCGAGAGCTCTTCCATACCCAAGAGGCGCAGGATGTCCTGCGGATCCGCAGGACCGTCCACGATCAGCTCGCCCTTGTTCACCACCTGGCCTTCGTGCACGAGGATGTTCTTTTCCTTGGGCACGAGTTCTTCCCAGACCTTGCCGTCCGGATCGGTGATTTGCAGGCGCACCTTGCCCTTGGTCTCCTTGCCGAAGGAGATGGTGCCGGTGATCTCGGCCAGCGTGCCCTTGTCCTTGGGGGTGCGGGCTTCGAACAGCTCGGCCACGCGGGGCAGACCGCCGGTAATGTCGCGGGTCTTCTGGCCTTCGACCGGAATACGTGCCAGCACTTCGCCGGGGCCCACGTCCTGGCCGTCGCGCACCTGGATCAGCGCGCCCACCTGGAAGCCGATCGTCACCGAGTGGTCGGTGCCGGGGATCTTCACTTCCTGGCCGTTGGCGTCGACCAGCTTCACCTGCGGGCGCACTACCTTGGCGGAGCCGCGGCGCTTCGGATCGATCACGACCAGCGTGGACAGGCCCGTCACTTCGTCGACCTGCTTGGCCACCGTGAGGCCTTCCTCGATGTTCTCGAACTTCACCTGGCCGGCGAATTCCGTGATGATCGGGCGGGTCAGCGGGTCCCAGTTGGCGAGGATGGTGCCGGCCTTGATCTGCTGGTCGGCCTTCACGGTCAGCGTTCCGCCGTAGGGCACCTTGTGGCGCTCGCGCTCGCGGCCATGCTCGTCCTGGATGATGATCTCGCCCGAACGTGCGATCACCACCAGCTCGCCCTTGGTATTGCTCACGTAGCGCATCGTGGCGTTGAAGCCGATGATGCCGTTGGACTTGGCTTCCACGCTCGACGCCACGGCGGCACGCGATGCGGCACCGCCGATGTGGAACGTGCGCATGGTCAGCTGCGTGCCGGGCTCGCCGATGGACTGGGCAGCGATCACACCCACGGCTTCGCCGAGGTTGATCAGGCCGCCACGGCCCAGGTCGCGCCCGTAGCACTTGGCGCACAGGCCGAAGCGGGTTTCGCAGGTCAGCGCGGTGCGCACCTTCACCTCGTCCACGCCTGCGGCTTCGAGTTCCTCGATGAGGTCCTCATCGAGCATCTGGCCCGCCGGGGCCAGCACGGCGCGGGTTTCAGGGTGCAGCACTTCCTCGGCCGTGGTGCGGCCCAGGATACGTTCGCGCAGCGACTCGATCACCTCACCGCCCTCGACGATGGCGCGCATCACCGAGCCGTTGCTGGTGCCGCAGTCTTCCTGGTTCACCACCAGGTCTTGCGTCACGTCCACCAGGCGGCGCGTGAGGTAGCCCGAGTTCGCGGTCTTCAGCGCCGTGTCGGCCAAGCCCTTGCGGGCGCCGTGCGTGGAGATGAAGTACTGCAGCACGTTCAGGCCTTCGCGGAAGTTCGCGGTGATAGGCGTCTCGATGATGGAGCCGTCCGGCTTGGCCATCAGGCCGCGCATGCCGGCCAGCTGACGGATCTGTGCGGCGGAGCCGCGGGCGCCCGAGTCGGCCATCATGTAGATGGCGTTGAAGGACTCCTGGTTGACTTCCTTGCCGTTGCGGTCAATGGTTTTCTGGACCTTGAGCTGGTCCATCATCACCTTGGACACGTCGTCGCCGGCCTTGCCCCAGATGTCCACCACCTTGTTGTAGCGCTCGCCGGACGTGACCAGGCCGGACACGTACTGCTGCTCGATCTCCTTCACCTCGGCTTCTGCACGGGCCAGGATGTCGGCCTTCTGCGGCGGCACCAGCATGTCGTCGATCGCCACGGAGAAGCCTGCGCGCGTGGCCAGACGGAAGCCGTTTTGCAGCAGCTTGTCGGCGAACACCACCGTCTCCTTCAAGCCGCACTTGCGGAAGGACACGTTGATCAGGCGCGAGATTTCCTTCTTCTTGAGCGCCTTGTTGATGTTGGAGAAAGGCAGGCCCTTGGGCAGGATCTCGGACAGCAGCGCGCGGCCCACCGTGGTTTCAACGAGCCCGGTTGCGGGCACGAATTCGCCCGTGGCCTTGTCCTTCGTCCACTCGGTCAGGCGCACGCTGATCTTGGCGTGCAGCTCGGTCTGGCCCGCTTCCAGCGCGCGCAGCACTTCGCCGGTGTCCGCGAACACCATGCCTTCGCCCTTGCCGTTGATCTTCTCGCGGGTGGCGTGGTACA
>JASLFM010000148.1 GCA_030150585.1 Acidovorax sp. | reverse complement strand
CTGGATCGGTCGTCGTCTGAGCCACACCCTGACCATCCTCGGCGTACTGGTTGCGTTCATCCTGTCGGCCATGACGCTCAAGAGCGTAGCGCTCGACGGTGCCCGCTTCAATGAAACCCTGTACACCTGGATGGTGGTGGGCGGCCTGAAGATGGAAGTGGGCTTCCTGATCGACAGCCTCACCGCGATGATGATGGTGGTCGTGACTTTCGTGTCCTTGATGGTTCACATCTACACCATCGGCTACATGGAAGAGGACGACGGCTACCAGCGCTTCTTCTCCTACATCTCGTTGTTCACCTTCAGCATGCTGATGCTGGTCATGAGCAACAACATGCTCCAGCTGTTCTTTGGCTGGGAAGCGGTGGGCCTGGTGTCCTATCTGCTGATCGGCTTCTGGTACAAGAAACCGACGGCCATCTTCGCGAACATGAAGGCCTTCCTGGTCAACCGGGTCGGCGACTTCGGCTTCATCCTCGGCATCGGCCTGCTGGTGGCGTTCGGCGGATCGCTGAACTATGCCGAGACATTCGCCAAGGCTGGTGAACTGTCGCAGATGATCTTCCCGGGCACCGACTGGGCCCTGCTGACCGTGGCCTGCATCTGCCTGTTCATCGGTGCGATGGGCAAGAGCGCGCAATTCCCGCTGCACGTCTGGCTGCCGGACTCCATGGAAGGCCCGACGCCCATCTCCGCGCTGATCCACGCAGCGACGATGGTGACTGCCGGCATCTTCATGGTGGCGCGCATGTCGCCGCTGTTCGAGCTGAGCGACACAGCGCTGAACTTCGTTCTCGTCATCGGTGCGATCACGGCGCTCTTCATGGGCTTCCTGGGCATCATCCAGAACGACATCAAGCGCGTGGTCGCGTATTCGACGCTGTCCCAGCTCGGCTACATGACCGTGGCGCTGGGCGCGTCGGCCTACTCGGTCGCCGTCTTCCACCTGATGACGCACGCCTTCTTCAAGGCCCTGCTGTTCCTTGGCGCAGGCTCAGTCATCATCGGCATGCACCACGACCAGGACATCCGCAACATGGGCGGCCTGCGCAAGTACATGCCCATCACTTGGATCACGTCGCTGCTGGGTTCGCTCGCGCTGATCGGAACGCCGCTGTTCTCAGGCTTCTATTCCAAGGACTCGATCATCGAGGCCGTGCATGCCAGCCAGCTGCCGGGTGCCCAGTTCGCCTACTTCGCCGTCATCGTCGGCGTGTTCGTGACGGCTTTCTACTCATTCCGGATGTATTTCCTGGTCTTCCACGGCAAGGAGAACTTCCACCACAAGCCCTTCCCGGGCGAGCACGACCACCACGACGACCACGGTCATGGCCACGACCACACGCCGCATGAGTCGCCCTGGGTTGTCACCGCGCCGCTGGTGCTGCTGGCCATTCCCTCGGTCGTCATCGGTTTCATGACGATCCAGCCGATGCTGTTCGGCGACTTCTTCAAGGATGCGATCTTCGTCAACCTGCACGCCCACCCGGCGATGGAGGAGCTGGCGCACGAGTTCCACGGCGCCTGGGCGATGGCCGTTCACGGCCTCACGGCGCTGCCGTTCTGGCTGGCACTGGCCGGCGTCGTCACCGCCTACGTGTTCTACATGGTTGCGCCCAGCATTCCGGCCACGCTCGCCAAGGTGCTGCGCCCGGTGATCGTCGTCCTGGAGAACAAGTACTTCATGGACTGGTTCAACGAGAACGTCCTCGCCCGCCTGGCCCGCCTCATCGGTACGGGACTGTGGAAGGGTGGCGATGCAGGCCTGATCGACGGCTTCATCATCAACGGCTCGGCCCGCACGGTCGGTGGCGTCGCGGCCCTGGTGCGCCGCGTCCAGACCGGTCACCTGTACTGGTATGCCCTCGTCATGATCCTGGGCGTCACCGGGCTGATGACCTGGCAGCTCTGGCCCTATATCAAGCCCCAGTTCAGTGCCCTGTTTGGGTTCTGATCGACGCGGCGGAGAACAAGAATGTTGCTGAGTCTTGCGATTTTTCTGCCCATCGTCTGCGGCGCGTTGCTGCTGGCGGTCGGGCGCGACGAACAGGCCAACGCCGTGCGCTGGATGGCGCTGGTCGCGGCCGTGGCGAGCTTCCTCGTCACGCTTCCGCTGATCACCGGCTTCGACACGACGACCGCTGCCATGCAGTTCGTCGAGAACCAGCCCTGGATCGAGCGCTTCAACATCCGCTACCACCTGGGCGTGGACGGCATCTCGATGTGGTTCGTGCCGCTGACGGCCTTCATCACCGTCATCGTCGTCGTTTCGGCCTGGGAGGTCATCGAAACGCGCGTGAACCAGTACATGGGCGCATTCCTGATCCTCTCCGGCCTGATGGTCGGTGTGTTCAGCGCTCTGGATGGCATGCTGTTCTACGTGTTCTTCGAGGCCACGCTGATCCCGATGTACATCATCATCGGCGTCTGGGGCGGTCCGAACCGCGTCTACGCGGCCTTCAAGTTCTTCCTGTACACGCTGGCCGGCTCGCTGCTGATGCTGATCGCGCTGCTGTACCTGTACTACCAGTCGGCCGGCAGCTTCGACATCCTCGATTTCCATCGCGTGGCGCTGAGCCGGGAAACGCAAATCCTGCTGTTCCTGGCCTTCTTCGCCTCCTTCGCGGTGAAGGTGCCGATGTGGCCGGTGCACACCTGGCTGCCCGACGCGCACGTCGAAGCGCCCACCGGCGGCTCGGTGGTGCTGGCCGCCATCACGCTGAAGATCGGTGCGTACGGCTTCCTGCGCTTCTCGCTGCCCATCGCGCCTGACGCGGCCCACGCCTGGTCTGGCTTCATCATCACGATCTCGCTGATCGCCGTGATCTACATCGGTCTGGTCGCGCTGGTGCAGCAGGACATGAAGAAGCTGGTGGCGTATTCGTCGATCGCGCACATGGGCTTCGTCACGCTCGGCTTCTTCATCTTCAATGACCTCGGCGTGTCCGGCGGCCTGGTGCAGATGATCGCCCACGGTTTTGTGTCGGGCGCCTTGTTCCTCTCGATCGGCGTGCTGTACGACCGGGTGCATTCGCGCGAGATATCGGCTTACGGCGGCGTGGTCAACACCATGCCCAAGTTCGCCTTCTTCGCGGTTCTGTTCGGCATGGCCAATTCCGGTCTGCCCGCCACCTCCGGCTTCGTCGGTG
>JASLFM010000105.1 GCA_030150585.1 Acidovorax sp. | reverse complement strand
CACCTTCTGCGCCACCTCGGCTGCCGTGACCTTGCCCGCGCTGACGGCCTTGGCCGTCATGGCCTGGCCGATGAGCTGGCTCTGGGTGGGCTTTTCGTCGGCCAGCGCTGCCGGCCGGTTGCGCTCGCTGTGGCTGATGCCCGTGGGCACGAAGTACGGGCACAGCACGCTCGCGCCGATCTGGTCGGTGACCAGGGCCAGGTCCTGGTAAAGGGTTTCAGACAAGCTCACCACGGCATGCTTGCTGACGTTGTAGATGCCCATGTTGGGCGGAGCGAGCAGGCCCGCCATGCTGGCGGTGTTGACGATGTGGCCCCGGTACGCCGGATCGCGCCGCGCAGCCTCGAGCATCATGGGCGTGAACAGGCGCACGCCATGCACCACGCCCATCACGTTCACGCCCAGCACCCATTCCCAGTCCTGCACCGAGTTTTCCCAGATCAGGCCTCCGGAGCCTACGCCTGCGTTGTTGAAAACGAAGTGCGGCGCTCCGAAGCGCTCGCGCACGGCGGCGGCGAGCTGCTCCATCTGGTCGGCCTTGGACACATCCACGCGCCGTGCCAGCACCTCGCAGCCTGCGGCCTGCATTTCGGCGGCGGCGGCATCGAGCGCGTTCTGCTGCACATCGACAAGAACGAGTTTCATGCCCAGCCGCGCGCCAATGCGCGCGCATTCAAGCCCGAAGCCCGAGCCCGCGCCGGTGAGCACGGCGGTGCGGCCCTGGAAGTGGTCGATCATGGATTTGCCTTTCGAAGGATGTAGCCAATGCGCGGGAAGTGCACATGCACCGTGCCCGCGCGCGGATCGGTGCGCGCGAGCGTGTAGCGCGTGCGCGTGGCGGCCACGAGGGTGCCCAGCGTGGGTTCGGTGCCGAAACTGTCCGCGGCCACGGCCACGGCGGCGCCCAGGGGGATGCCGTGCTCGTCCTGGAATGCTTCGGGGGCGAGCGGCATCGGTTCGGCGGCGGCCGCCACCGCGACGGCCTCGGCCGCGCCCAACGGTTCGCAGCGGCCATGCCCCAGCGCGGCCATGCGGTCCATCCATTCGAGCACCGCGGGCGTCGGCTGGAAGATGCCGGCCAGCGCGGGTACGCACTGGCGCGTGAACCACAGCCCGTGGTAGGCCGCGAAATCGGCCACGCAGGGCTGCTCGCCGAACAGGAAGTTGTGCTCCTCCACCATGTGCGCGATACGGCGCAGGTAAGAGCGGTAAGCCACGGTGGCCTCCGGCAGGCGATGCTGCAGCATGCCCGAGCGCATCTCGCGCCGGTCTTCGATAAAGGCCTGCGCCATGGCGGGCGGCAACCCCGCGAACAGCTCCTGCGCGCCGCGCGGCTGCAGGTTGTAGACCATGGCGGCCCAGAACAGCGTCGAGTCGGCCCACTGCGCGAACACGCGCGCCACGCCCTTGAGGTGGGGCGGAAACAGCACAGGCTCGGGCTGCACATGCTCCAGCACGTCGCTGATGAGCGCCGTGTCGCAGTAGATGTCGGCCCCGATCTGGAGGAACGGCGTGCGCCGGTAGCCGCCCGTGAGCGCTGTCACATCCGGCTTGGGCGGCACGGCGGGCACGGTGACCGCGCGCCAGGCAAGCTGCTTGTAACCCAGCATGAGCCGCACCTTTTCGGAAAAAGGCGATTCGGCGTACTGGTGCAGGATCAATGCGGGCGAAGTCATGCGAAAGGGCTCCGGAGTCGTGGAAACCATCGTCATACCACCGGCGGCGGGCACAGCATCTCGATGTGCGGGATTCCGTCCTCGAGGTACTCGGCCGACGCAGCGGCAAACCCCTGTTCGCCATAGAAGCGCTGCAGGTGCGCCTGGGCGCTGATGCGCACCGCGCGGCCGGGCCATACGCCGCGGCAGCGCGCCAGCCCCTCGCGCACGAGCACCCTGCCCGCCCCCTGGCCGCGCGCTTCCGGCGCGACGACGACGCGGCCGATCGAGGGCTCGGCGTACTTCACTCCCGGGTCCACCACGCGCAGGCAGGCTTGCAGCGCGCCATCGGCACCATGGCCCAGCAGGTGCCACGATTGCTTGTCCGCTCCGTCGGGGTCCTGGTATGGCCCCTGTTCGAGGATGAACACCCGGCAGCGCAAAGCGAGCGCGTCGTACAGCGCGTGCACGCCCAGCTCGTCGAAGCGCGCCCAGGTCCAGTGGAACATCAGATGAGCTTCACGAGTTGCTTGCCGAAGTTCTTGCCCTTGAGCAGGCCCAGGAAGGCCTCGGGCGCCGAGGCGATGCCCTGCGCGATGCTCTCGCGCGGACGCAGCTTGCCAGTGCCAACGAGCGTGCCCAGCTCCTTGAGTGCCTCGGGCCAGACCTCCATGTGTTCGCTCACGATGAAGCCCTCGATCTTGACGCGGTTCACCAGGATGAGCGCGGGGTTGAGCAGCGGCAGCGGCTGGCCGTCGTAGCCCGCGATCATGCCGCACAGCGCGATGCGCGCGAACGCATTCGTGCGCAGCAGCACCGCGTCGAGGATGTACCCGCCCACGTTCTCGAAGTAGCCATCGATGCCGTTCGGGCACGCATCCTTGAGCGCCTTGGCCATGGACTTGAGGTCGTTGTGCACGCGGTAGTCGATGCACTCGTCGAAGCCCAGTTCCTCGGTGGCGTACTTGCACTTGTCAGGGCCGCCTGCGATACCCACCACGCGGCAGCCGCGCGCCTTGGCCAGCGCGGCAAAGGCGCTGCCCACGGCTCCCGTGGCGGCGCTCACCACCATGGTCTCGCCCGCCTTGGGGTTGATGATCTTCACGAGGCCGTACCAGGCCGTCACGCCGGGCATGCCCACGGCACCCAGGTAGTGCGAGAGCGGTACATGGGTGGTATCCACCTTGCGCAGCATGCCGGGCGCATCGCCATCCACGACGCTGTACTCCTGCCAGCCGCCCATGCCCACGACCTTGTCGCCGACGGCAAAACGGGCATGGCGGCTCTCCACCACCTCGCCCACGGTGCCGCCGATCATCACCTCGCCCAGCGGCTGGGGCTGGGCGTAGCTCTTGCTCTCGTTCATGCGGCCGCGCATGTACGGGTCCAGGCTCAGGTAATGGTGGCGCACCAGCACCTGGCCCTCTTGCAAGGCCGGTGTGTCGGTGGTGACGAGCTTGAAGTTGCTCGCGGTGGCTTCGCCCTGCGGGCGGTTGTCGAGCAGGATTTGCTGGTTGCGGGGCATGGCGATCTCCTTGAATACTACGGTTTCGATAGCTGCTCGCGCATGATTGGCAGGCGCTGGAGCATGTCTTGACTCAATCCGTGGCGATGGGCCTCGAGGCCGGCGCGCGCGGAACGTACTTGAAGGTGCCCGTCGCATGGCTGCAGACACGGCCCTCGGCGTCGTACACCGTGCCCTCGGCGAAGGCCATGGACTTGGTGCGGTGGATCAGCCGCCCGCGCGCCACCAGCGGGCCGCGTGCGGGCTGCATGAAGCTGGTCTTCATCTCGATGGTGACCACGCCCATGTCGGGCGTGACGCTGCGCGCGGCCGTGGCCAGCGTCACGTCGAGCAGCGTCATCGTGGCGCCGCCGTGGGTCACCTCGAACGAGTTCAGGTGCTCGGGCCGGGCCGTGTAGTGCAGTTCGGATTCGCCATCCGCCATGCGATGCAGGGTGAAGCCCAGGTGGCTGACAAACGGGATCTCGGCGCCAAAACTCAACACAAAAACACTCCAGTGAAAAAACGGCCAGCTTACGCCCGAATTCGCTCAGCCGCCCGTAACCACGCTCACGCCGCCATCAACGGCGAGCCACTGGCCCGTGATGTGCTTGCCCGCATCGCTGGCGTACAGGGCGCACAGGCCCTTGAGGTCCTCGTCGTCGCCCAGGCGGCCCAGCGGCGCGTGCGCGGCAAGGTTCTCCTCGCCCATGGCCTTGAGCGTGCCCACGGTCATCTTGCTCGGGAAGAAGCCCGGGCAGATGGCATTCACGCGGATGTTGTACTTGCCCCATTCGGCCGCCAGCGCGCGCGTGAAGTTGATCACCGCGCCCTTGGAGGTGTTGTAGGCGATGGTGTTCATGCCGCTGGGGTTGCCGCCCAGGCCCGCGATCGACGCCACGTTGATGATGCTGCCGCTGCGGCGCGCGATCATGCTGTGCTTGGCGATGTGCTGGGAGAGGATGAAGTAGCCGCGCACGTTGAGGTTCATCACCTTGTCCCAGGCGTCCACGGGATGGTCCTCGGCGGGCGCGCCCCAGGCGGCGCCCGCGTTGTTCACGAGGATGTCCACGTCGCCCATGCGCTGCAGCGTCTCGTCGGCCAGGCGGCGGATGTCGGCCTCCTGAGCGCAGTCGGCGGCGATCCAGCGCGCGTCGATGCCCGCGGCCTGCAGCACGGCTGCGGCCTCCTCGAGGTCGGAGGCCTTGCGCGAACTGAGCATGATGCGCGCGCCCGCCTCGCCCAGCGCCTGCGCAAGCTGCAGGCCCAGGCCGCGCGAGCCGCCGGTGACGAGGGCCGTCTTGCCCTTGAGGTCGAAGAGTTGCTGAACGGTGCGTGTCATGGATGGGTCTCCTTGGAGGGTTACGCCACGGCCGCATCGGCCGGGGTCTGATTCGCGTCAATGTGCGTTCATTGTGCGGTGCCGTAGTGGGCGCTCCTGTCGCCCGTGCGATTGTGGAGCGCAGGGCAGCAAGTCACTGCGGCGGCGTGCCTTCGCGCAGGCGCGAGCGCACCCACACGAGCACGATCCCCGCGGCCACCGCCACGGCGCCGCCGCCCGCGAGGCCCCAGCCCAGCTCGCCATCGGCGCGCGCCGCGAACGCGCCCAGGATGAGCGCGATCAGGCCGCCGTAGATCAGCACCCAGATGAGCCGGTGCAGGCGCTGCAGTGCAACAGTCGAAGCCATGGCCGCGCGCCGCTCAGAACGCGTCCTCGGGCAGCGCGGCGCAGGTCGCGTCGCGCGCACTCACCACCTGCAGCCAGGCACCGATCTTGGGCAGCTCATAGTGGAAGAAATAGCGGCAAGCGCCCATCCTGCCTGCGCTGGCCGCTCCTGAAAGTGAAGCATCGGCGTGCAGCGTGGCGAGCGCGAGGTCCAGCCACGTCCAGGCCAGCACCATGTGGCCGAAGGCCTGCATGTAGGGCACGGCATTGGCGAGCGCGTCGGCGGGCTCGCCCGTGGCCCAGGCGGCCTTGGTGGCGGCCCCCACCTGCGCCAACGCCTGCGCCAGCGCGTTGGCATGGGCGGCGAGCTGCGGCTCGTGGATCGCGCGCTGCACGGTGGCGTCGATGCGCGCGGCCAGCAGTTGCAGGCCCCGGCCCCCTTCCATGAGCACCTTGCGGCCCAGCAGGTCCATGGCCTGGATGCCGTGCGTGCCCTCGTGGATCATGTTCAGGCGGTTGTCACGCCAGTACTGCTCCACGGGGAAGTCGCGCGTGTAGCCGTAGCCGCCGTGGATCTGGATCGCGAGCGAATTGGCCTCCAGGCACCACTCGCTGGGCCAGCTCTTGGCGATGGGCGTGAGCACCTCCAGCAGCAGGCGCGCCTCGTCGGCCGCCTCGGCGCTGCCCGTGTGCTGCTCGTCCACCAGCCGCGCGCAGTACAGGTTGAGCGCCAGGGCGCCTTCGCCATAGCTCTTTTGCGCCAGCAGCATGCGCTTGATGTCGGCATGCTCGATGAGGCGCACCTGCGGCGCGCTCGCGTCCTTGCCGGCCTTACCGACGGGCCGGCCCTGCGGGCGGTTCTTCGCGTAGTCCAGGCTTGCGTAGTAGCCCGCTAGGCCCAGCATGGTGGCCGCCATGCCGATACCGATGCGCGCCTCATTCATCATGTGGAACATGCATTTCAGGCCTTCGCCCGGCTGGCCCACGAGGTAGCCGATGGCGCCCGCGCCGCCGCGCACGGGGTACTTTCCCTCGCCGAAGTTGAGCAGCGTGTTGGTGGTGCCGCGCCAGCCCAGCTTGTGGTTCAGGCCCGCGAGCGCCACGTCGTTGCGCTCGCCCGTGAGCCGGCCCTCGGCATCGACCAGCTTCTTGGGCACGATGAAGAGCGAGATACCCTTCACGCCCGGCACCAGCTTGCCATCCGGCCCCGGGATCTTGGCGAGCACGAGGTGCACGATGTTCTCGGTCAGCTCATGATCGCCCGCGCTGATCCACATCTTGTTGCCCGTGAGGCGGTAGCGCGGGCCCAGCGGATCGCCTGCATGGCCTTCACCGTCGGGCACGGCGCGCGTGGCCACGTCGGACAGCGACGAGCCCGCCTGCGGCTCCGACAGGCACATGGTGCCCGCCCAGCGGCCATTGAATTCGCTCTGCGCGAACACCTCGCGCTGCAGCGGCGTGCCGTGCGCCATGAGCAGGTTGGCGTTGCCCGAGGTCAGCAGGTTGGAGCCGATGCTGATCGACGCCGCCGCGAAGAAGCTGTTGGCCGCGGCCTCCACCGTGTAGGGCAGCTGCATGCCGCCGATGGCGTAGTCCTGCGCGGCCGAGAGCAGGCCCGACTCGGCATAGGCGCGCCGCGCTTCGTAGGTGGCCTGGGGCAGGACGACCTTCTCGCCATCGAAGCGTGGCTCCTCGGTATCGACCAGGCGGTTGAACGGCGCGTACTTCTCGCGCGCGATGCGCTCGCTCGTGTCGAGCACGGCATCGAAAGTCTCGCGCGAGTGGTCGGCGAAGCGCTCGCGGGCAGTGAGCGATTCGGCCTGCAGCCAGCCGTAGAGCAGGAAGTCGAGGGTGGAACGCAGGGACATGGTTCAATCAGCTATCAAAACAAAAGCAAACGCCCCGCACGAAGCATGGGCTCGCGCAGGGCGTTCATCCGTGGGTGCCGAAGGCTTACAGCACTTCGAACACGCCGGCCGCGCCCATGCCGCCGCCGATGCACATGGTCACGCACACGCGCTTGGCACCACGGCGCTTGCCCTCGATGAGCGCATGGCCCGTGAGGCGCTGGCCGCTCACGCCATAGGGGTGGCCCAGGGCGATGGCGCCGCCGTTCACGTTCAGGCGGTCGGCGGGAATGCCCAGCTTGTCGCGGCAGTAGATCACCTGAACGGCAAAGGCCTCGTTCAGCTCCCACAGGTCGATGTCCTCGACCTTGAGGCCCAGCTTTTTGAGCACCTTGGGCACGGCGAACACGGGGCCGATGCCCATTTCGTCCGGTTCGCAGCCGGCCACAGCAAAGCCGAGGAAGCGGCCCAGGGGCTTCAAGCCCTTGGCGCTGGCGTACTGCTCGCTGGTCACCACGCAGGCGCCCGCGCCGTCGGAGAACTGGCTGGCGTTGCCCGCCGCGATCAGGCCACCGGGCAGCGCGGGGCGGATGCCGCTGATGCCTTCCTTGGTCGTCCCCTCGCGCGTGCCTTCGTCGCGGCTCACCGTGACCTGCTTGGTGATCAGGCCCAACGTCTTGTCGGCGATGCCGGCCGTGACGGTGATGGGCGCGATTTCCGCGTCGAACAGGCCGGCGGCCTGGGCGGCGCAGGCCTTTTGCTGGCTGGCGGCGCCGTATTCGTCCATGGCGTCACGGCCGATGTGGTAGCGCTTGGCTACCTGTTCGGCGGTCTGCAGCATGCTCCAGTAGATCTCGGGCTTCTGCTTGGCCAGGGCCAGGTCCTGGATCATGTGCAGATTCATCTCCTGCTGCACGCAGGAGATGCTCTCCACGCCGCCGGCCACGTACACGTCGCCCTCGCCCGCGATGATGCGCTGGGCGGCGGTGGCAATGGTCTGCAGGCCCGAGGAGCAGAAGCGGTTGATGGTCATGCCCGAGGTGGTGACGGGCAGGCCGGCCTTGATTGCGATCTGGCGCGCGATGTTGGAGCCGGTGGCGCCTTCGGGTGTGGCGCAGCCCATGATGACGTCGTCGACTTGCGAGCCGTCGATGCCCGCGCGCTGCACGGCGTGCTGCACGGCGTGGCCGCCGAGCGTGGCGCCGTGGGTCATGTTGAACGAGCCCTTCCAGCTCTTGGCGAGCGGCGTGCGGGCGGTGGAGACGATCACTGCGGAGGTCATGGAAATTCCTTTAATTCGGTGGGCCGAGGGGGCGTTGCTGCGCGCTTACTCGAAAGACTTGCCTTCTGCCGCCAGGCGGGCCAGCAGCGGGGCCGGGGCCCAGGCCTTGGCGTCGTCCATGGGGTTGGCCGCAAAACGCTTCATGGCCTGCACCACGTTGAACAGGCCCACCTCGCTCGCGTAGTGCATGGGGCCACCGCGGTAGATGGGGAAGCCGTAGCCCGTGAGGTAGACCATGTCGATGTCGCCGGACTTGCTGGCGATGCCCTCCTCCAGGATCTTCGCGCCCTCGTTGACGAGCGCATACACGAGGCGCTGCACGATCTCCTCGTCGCTGATCTTGCGCGGCGCCGTGCCCAGCGTCTTGCGATGCGCCTCGATCATCTGGTTCACCGCCTCGCTCGGGATCGCGTCGCGCTTGCCGGCCTGGTAGTCGTACCAGCCTGCGCCGGTCTTCTGGCCGAAGCGGCCCATCTCGCACAGCAGGTCGGCGGTCTTGCTGTACTTCATGTCGGGCGTCTCGATGGCGCGGCGCTTGCGGATGGCCCAGCCGATGTCGTTACCGGCCAGGTCGCCCATGCGGAACGGGCCCATGGCGAAGCCGAACTTCTCGATGGCCTTGTCCACCTGCTGGGGCGTGGCGCCTTCGTCGAGCAGGAAGCCCGCCTGCTGGCTGTAGCGCTCGATCATGCGGTTGCCGATGAAGCCGTCGCACACGCCCGAGACCACGGCCGTCTTCTTGATCTTCTTGGCCACGGCCATCACGGTGGCGAGCACGTCCTTGGCGGTGGCTTTGCCGCGCACCACCTCCAGCAGCTTCATCACGTTGGCGGGG
>JASLFM010000006.1 GCA_030150585.1 Acidovorax sp. | reverse complement strand
GGCGCGCGGCCCAGGGTCACGCTGTTGTGGTGGTTCTTCGGAATCACGCGGTTGTAGTCGGGGAACTTGCCTTCCACCAGCTTGGTGACGAACTCCATGCCGCCGAAGGTGAACTTCGCCTGGTTGTTGGCGAACTGCATCTCGATGTGGGGCTGGTTGTCGCCACCCGCGTCGGACAGCAGGCGCTGCAGCTCCAGCACGGTCTTGCGCGGCAGGATGACTTCCTGCTTGGGCACTTCCACGTCGAGCGTGGCGCTGGCGAACGCCAGGCGGTGGCCGTCGGTGGCCACGAGCGAGAGCTGCTTGCCCTCGGCCACGAAAAGGATGCCGTTGAGGTAGTAGCGGATGTCCTGCACCGCCATGGCGAACGACACCTGCGAGAGCAGGTCCTTGAGCACCTTCTGCGGCACGCTGAACGCGGGGCCGAAGGCAGCCGACTCCTGCACCAGCGGGAAGTCCTCGGCCGGCAGGGTCTGCAGCGTGAAGCGGCTCTTGCCGCCCTTGAGGATGATCTTGTTCTGGCTCGACTCCAGGCTCACGGTCTGGTCGCCGGGCATGGTCTTGAGGATGTCGATGAGCTTGCGCGCACCCACGGTGGTGGTGAAGTCGCCCGTGTCCCCGCCCAGTTCGGCCGTGGTGCGGATCTGGATTTCCAGGTCGCTGGTCGTGAGCTGCAGCGCGTTGCCCGTCTTGCGGATCAGCACATTGGCCAGGATGGGCAGCGTATGGCGGCGCTCGACGATGCCGGACACCGATTGCAGAACCGCGAGTACCTTGTCTTGTGTTGCCTTCAGGACAATCATGTCAACCTCTTGTGGAATTGGGGAGGGCATGTGGACGGCGGTACCTCGGCGCACCCCCTCGTGCCGTCCAACCCCCCATTTTGCCCCTGAAAGGGGCCGTTTCCGCGCACGAGCGCATCATCCCTTGAGTGTCTGCTCCAGCACGTGCAACTGCTGGTTCAGCTCGGTCAACTGCTGGCGCTCGCCCGCGATCTTGCGCACCGCGTGCAGCACCGTGGTGTGGTCGCGCCCGCCGAAGAGCTCGCCGATCTCGGGCAGGCTTTTTTGCGTGAGCTCCTTGGCCAGGTACATGGCGATCTGGCGCGGCCGCGCGATGCTGGCCGGGCGCTTCTTGCTGTACATGTCCGCCACCTTGATCTTGTAGTAGTCGGCGACGGTCTTCTGGATGTTTTCCACCGAGATCTGGCGGTTCTGGATCGACAGCAGGTCGCGCAGCGCCTCGCGCGCGAGCTGGATCGAGACTTCCTTCTGGTTGAAGCGCGAATAGGCCAGGATCTTACGCAGCGCGCCTTCGAGCTCGCGCACGTTGGAGCGCACGTTCTTGGCGACGAAGAAGGCCACTTCTTCCGGCATCTCCGCGTTCTCGGCGCGGGCCTTGTTGATCAGGATGGCCACGCGCATTTCGAGCTCGGGCGGCTCCAGCGCCACGGTCAGGCCCGAGTCGAAGCGCGACACCAGGCGGTCGTGGATGTTCGCCAGGCCCTTGGGGTAGGTGTCCGACGTCATCACGATGTGGCTCTTCTTGGCCAGCAGCGCCTCGAAGGCGTTGAAAAACTCTTCCTGCGTGCGGTCCTTGTTGGCGAAGAACTGCACGTCGTCGATCAGCAGCAGGTCAAGCGAGTGGTAGCGCTCCTTGAACTCGTCGAAGGTGCGGCGCTGGTACGACTTGACCACATCTGAAACAAATTGTTCGGCGTGGATGTAGAGAACTTTGGCGTCCGCACGGTCGGCCAGCAGCTTGTTACCCACCGCGTGCATCAGGTGGGTCTTGCCCAGGCCCACACCGCCATAGATGAACAGCGGGTTGTACAGGTGGCCGGGCGAGCCTGCCACGTGCATGGCGGCCGAGCGGGCCATGCGGTTGGCCGTGCCTTCCACCAGCGTCTCGAAGGTGAGGGCTGCGTTGAGCCGCGTGCGGAACACGCCGGGCGCGGCCTCGTCCCCGCCGCCGGAGGTCTGGGGCTCTGCGTTGGGTGCGGGCTCGGAGGGGACGGTCGGCCGCACGTAAGTGCGGGTCACGGATTCACGCTGAGCGAGCGCTAACTCCAGCGCTACGGGTTGGCCGTACAGCGCTTCGAGCAGGGCCGAAATGCGGCCTGCGTACTGTGCGCGGATCCAGTCGAGCTTGAAGCGGTTGGCAACCTGCAGCGTGATCTTGGAAAAATCGGGCGCCACCTTGGCTGCCAAGGGCTTGATCCAGGTGTTGAACTGCTGTTCGGGAAGGTCCTGCGCGAGTTGTTCCACGCAGGCTTGCCACAGGCCCTGGCCGGCATCGGCATCCATGGCGTTTTGGGGGGGTTCCTCGGTCATTGCAAGGGGGTTTTTGTTGTGGATAGGAGGAACGGTTCAGGGTGGTGGATTGTAGCTTGTCAAGGACTTATCCACAATTTGGAGGGTATCCCTGCCGATCCGGCAGCGCCCGCCGTAAAGGCAGGCTGGAGGCCAGGAAAATGGGGTGCGGGCATTGCCATGCAGGAACAACGCTGCGATAATCGCGGGTTTCCCTGAATGTGTTCAGGGTGATATCGCCCGGCCACTGCATTTTCGTGGCGGGTCGCAGGGCCAGGGTCCACAGGGGCCGGCCAGAACTGAACCCTCAAGGAACCACATCATGAAACGTACCTACCAACCCTCCAAGACGCGCCGCGCCCGTACCCACGGTTTCCTCGTGCGCATGAAGACCCGCGGCGGCCGCGCCGTGATCAACGCACGCCGCGCCAAGGGCCGCAAGCGCCTGGCCGTCTAAGTCCGGCACGGCTGGGTGGCCTGCCGCCACGGGGTCGTGAACATCCGCTGTCCCTCCGGGGCGCTCGCAATGCAACGGCTGAAAACGCGTGCGCAATTCCAGGCCGCCATGGCCGGGGGCATCGTCTCCCGCACTGCGCATTTCGCGTTGCACCGCTTGGTGCTGGAGGCGGGGGGCGCAGCGGTGGCGCAGCCTTCCACAGGGCCCGGTTCCTTGCCTTCAGGGCAGGAGCCGCAGGCCCTGTTCGGCGTTCCTGGCCCGTGGCTGGGGGCCATGGCACCCAAGCGCTGGGCGCGCCGTGCAGTGACCCGCAACGCCATCAAGCGGCAGATCTATGCCGTGGCCGCCGCCTTCGAGCCGCACCTGCCGCCGGCCGCCTTCGTGGTGCGCTTGCGCGCCGCATTTGACCGCAAGCAGTTCGTGAGCGCGACTTCCGAGCCGCTCAAGCAGGCGGTGCGTGCCGAACTGCAGCAGCTGTTCGCCTACGCGGCGCGGCGCGCTGCCACCCAGGTGCGGCCATGATGCGCGCACTGCTCATGGCGCTGGTGCGGGGCTACCGCCTCGTCCTGAGCCCCTGGCTCGGCTCGGCCTGCCGCTTCGAGCCTACGTGTTCTGCCTACTCTCTGCAGGCGCTCGAGCGGCATGGCGCGGCCGCCGGCAGCTACCTGACCCTGCGGCGCCTTGTGCGCTGCCACCCCTGGTGTGACGGGGGCCATGATCCGGTGCCGCAGGAACCTCCACGGCTGTTCTCGCGTCTGATCTCGGCCAGGACCACCCACCAACCTTCCTCTCCAAAGAAGTCTTCATGAACGACATTCGCCGCACCATCCTGTGGGTGATTTTTGGCTTTTCCATGGTTCTGCTGTGGGACAAGTGGCAGGTGTACAACGGCCACAAGGCCACCTTCTTCCCCACGGCCGCGCCCACCGCCACGGCCCAGGCGCCCCAGGGTGCTGCCACCCCCGGCGCGGGTGCGGCCAGCGTGCCCGCCCCGGCCTCGGCGAGCGCCCCCGCGGGCAACACCCAGGTGCCGGGCGGCGCCCCCGCACCGGCCGCCGCGGCTGCGCGCGAGCATGTCACGGTGGCGACCGATGTGCTGCGCCTCACCTTCGATAGCGAAGGCGGCACGCTGGGCCATGCCGAGATGCTGAAGATGGCCGACATGGCGGACAAGAGCAAGCCCTTCGTACTGTTCGATGAAAGCGCCCAGCGCGTGTACCTGGCGCAGACGGGCCTGATCGGCGGCGCTTTCCCGACGCACAAGACGCCGATGACGGTGGTGCCGGGCCCGCGCGAGCTCAAGGACGGTCAGGATGAACTCAGCGTGCGCTTCGAGTCGCCCGACCTCGGTGGCGTGAAGCTCATCAAGACCTGGACCCTCAGGCGCGGCGCCTACGACATCGCCGTGCGCCACGACGTGGTCAACACGGGCACGGCGCCCGTGGCGCCGCAGCTGTACCTGCAGCTCGTGCGCGACGGCAACAAGCCGCCCGGGGAGTCTTCGTTCTATTCCACGTTCACGGGCCCCGCCGTCTACACCGAGGCCAAGAAGTACCACAAGGTGGAGTTCAAGGACATCGAGAGCGGCAAGTTCGAGATCGACAAGAGTGCGAGCAACGGCTACGTGGCCATGGTGCAGCACTACTTTGCCAGCGCCTGGCTGCTGGCCGACGGTATCCAGCGCGAGCTGTTCCTGCGCAAGGTCGACACCAACCTGTACTCCGTGGGCATGATCACCAACGTGGGCGAGATCGCCCCCGGCCAGACCAAGACCGTGGACGCGCGCCTGTTCGCGGGGCCGCAGGTCGAGAAGACGCTCGAGGCGCTGGCCCCGGGCCTGGAGCTCGTCAAGGACTACGGCTGGCTCACCATCCTGGCCAAGCCGTTGTACTGGCTGCTCGACCAGCTGCACAAGATCCTGGCCAACTGGGGTTGGTCCATCGTGGCCCTGGTGGTCCTGTTGAAGATCGCGTTCTACTGGCTCAATGCCAAGGCCTACGCGAGCATGGCCAAGATGAAGGCGATCAACCCGCGCATCCAGGAAATGCGCGAGCGCCTCAAGGACAAGCCCCAGCAGATGCAGCAGGAGATGATGCGCATCTACCGCGAGGAGAAGGTCAACCCCATGGGCGGGTGCTTCCCCATCGTGATCCAGATCCCCGTGTTCATCGCGCTGTACTGGGTGCTGCTGTCGAGCGTGGAAATGCGCAACGCGCCCTGGATCGGCTGGATCCACGACCTGTCCGCGCCCGATCCGTTCTTCATCCTGCCGCTGCTGATGACGGCCAGCTCGTTGCTGCAGACTGCGCTGAACCCCGCACCGCCGGACCCGATGCAGGCCAAGATGATGTGGATCATGCCGCTGATGTTCAGCGTGATGTTCTTCTTCTTCCCGGCCGGCCTGGTGCTGTACTGGCTGACGAACAACATCCTGTCCATCGCCCAGCAGTGGATCATCAACAAGCGCATGGGCGTGCCGCCGCAGTTCAACCTGCCCAAGTTCCGCTGATGCCGGAGCGGGTGCCCGCCGCGCGGGCGCCCTATCCCCTCCTCCCCCGACGGCCGCTTATTCGCGGCCGTCGCCATTTTGGGTACGATGATTGCTTAGTTACTTTGGTTGTAACTATCTTTCTTAACCGTATATGTGGAGACCTGTTGATGAAGCGTAAGACTTTCAAGCTGGGGATGCTGGGCGTGGCGGCCCTGATTGCCGTGGGTGCGGTGAATGCCGCCACCCTGCGCTGGGCGGGCGCCAACGACATCCTCACGGTGGATCCCCACGCGCAGAACCACCAGACCACGCACGCCTTCCTGCAGCAGGTGTACGAAAGCCTGGTGCGCTACGACCAGAAGTACCAGATCGAGCCCGCGCTGGCCACCAAGTGGACCCAGGTGTCGCCCACGCAGGTGCGCTTCGAACTGCGCAAGGGCGTCAAGTTCCATGATGGTGCGCCGTTCACGGCCGATGACGTGGTGTTCTCGCTCACGCGCGCGGGCACGGCGCCGTCGAACATGATGTCTTCGGTGCAGAGCATCAAGGAAATCAAGAAGGTCGACGACTACACCGTGGACCTGATCCTCAAAGGCCCCAACCCCATCCTGCTGCGCGAGCTGACCGAGGCGCGCATCATGAACAAGGCCTGGGCCGAGAAGCACAACTCCGTGAAGTCGCAGGACTACGCCGCCAAGGACGAAAACTACGCCTCGCGCAACGCCAACGGCACGGGCCCCTTCATCATGGTCGGCTGGCAGCCCGACGTGAAGGTCACGCTCAAGAAGAACCCCGACTGGTGGGACAAGCCCAAGGGCAATATCGACGAGATCGTGTTCACCCCCATCAAGTCGGCGGCCACGCGCTCCGCGGCCCTGATCTCGGGCCAGGTCGACTTCGTCGTCGATCCCCCGCCGCAGGATCTGGCGCGCATGAAGGCCGACAGCAACCTCAA
>JASLFM010000438.1 GCA_030150585.1 Acidovorax sp. | reverse complement strand
CTTCTTCTGGCCCTCGGTCAGCTTCTCGCCTGCGGCGCCTTCAGCTTGGTAGACCGCGCCGGCCTTGACTACGGTCTCCAGCAGTGCGTCGAAGGGGTCCTTTGCGTCCCTGGCCGACTTTCCCACCTTGTCGGTGGTGTTCGAGAACCCATCCAGGCTAGGCTTTGCCACCTTCACCGCGCTGTCAGCCGCGGCGGCGGCCTCGGTGACGCGCTGCAGCGCCTCGCGGAACCGCGAGCCGATGGTGGGCCCGTCGAAGGCCTCGATCATGTCGCGGCCCGAATCCTTCAGCGCCTGCCAGGCGCCGCGCATGTCCCCCTGTGTTGCCAGCACAATGCTGGCGGCCAGGCCGCCCATGCCCTTGCCGATGGACTGCAGGGAGCGCAGGGCAATTTGCGCCGCGTCGGCCACGTAGGACAGGCCCGTGATAGCGTTGGTGGTCCATTCGCGGATGGACCCATCGGCCGCCAGCTTCTTCACCTGGTCCTGCAGGCCGCCCGTGCCGTTCATCATCTGCACCAGGGCCTTGGCGCCCAGGTCCAGCGCAGGGATCATGCCGTTGGCAAGTTCCTTCTTCCACTTGTCGCCGCCCGTGGTGAGGCGGCGGATGTTGTCGTCAAGGTCGGCGGCCTGGGCAGCGAGCTTGTTCTGCGCGGTTACCTGCTCTTCGGTGAGCTTGGTGTTCAGGTCCTGGGCCTCGGCCAGGTCCTTCATGAAGGGCAGCATCTTGGCGCCCTCTTTGCCGTAGAGCGCCATGGCCACAGCGGCCTTGCCGCTGCCGTCCTCGAACGACGCCATTGCCTTGGCAATGGTCTGCATCTGCTCCTCGGGGCGCAGCATGCGGAATTTCTCGATGTCGAGGCCGAGCGCTTCAAGCGCCTTGCCTGTGCCCTTGCTCTCTTCGGTCGCGCCGGCCAGGTTGGCGGCCAGCTTGTTCATGGCCGTGCCGATCTGCTCGGGGCCCATGTTGTTGAACTTGCCGATGGCGGCAAGTTCTTTCAGCGCGGCAACCGATGCGCCGGTTTGCATGCGCAGGTCGTCGAACGCCGCGCCGGTCTCGATGGCGCCCGAGACCAAGGACTTGAAGGCCGCAATGGTGAACCCTGCAGCCAGGCCGCCCGCAATGGCGCCGGCCGTGACTGCGATCTTGGCCTTGAGGTTGTCGAACGTGTCTTGCACGCGCTTCGAGGCTTCGAGCGCGCGCTGTTCGGACTTGTCGAGGCCGCCGGTGAACTCGGCGTATTCCAGGCCGAGCTTGACGATGAGCGAGCCGAGTGCGGACATGGCTGCTACCTCTCTTCTGTTTCGCGTTGTTCGTGGTCCGCCTGCAGGGTGGCCTGCTCCATGACGTGCAGGCCGTGCAGCACCTCACGCCACCGGCGGCGCGGGCGTATGTAGGTTTCAACCCATGCCCGGGCCCGGTCGAATGGGAGGCAGGAGCGGCGCGCGTCCATGCCCGCGCGGTCCCACTGGGTGCGCAGGGCATAGAAGGCGGTGACGGTGGGCCAGTTGTCGGCGTACACGCCGAAGGCCTCGGGCTCAGGCCGCGCCGGCGCCAGGTTGGCGCGCACGGCCTCGATCTCTTCGGGCGGCGCGCCCCATGCCTGCATGGCCTCGACGATGGATTCGTCGGGCGCGAAGGCATCGGGCGGCACTTCGCGGATGCCCGCGAACCAGCGCGCCGCCTCGATTAGTTTTTTTCCTTGGCGCCGACGTTGTGCTTCCAGTACACCATCGCGGCTTCGCGGCAGGCGCCGGTGAGCCGCAGGAAGGCCTCGAAGTTCTGTTCGTTGAACTCCACCGTCTGGCGCTTTTCGTCCACCATTTCCCAGCCCTTGAGCACGCGGCGCAGAAGCTCGACGTTGGTGAGTTCGAGCAGTTCCTTGCGCTCGGTTTCGTCGGTGCGCTGGAAGATGCCGGTGAAGCTCTCTTCGCGCCAAGCGCCGGACTGGGTGGCAACGTTGACTTTGACGGGGGCCTTGAAGGTTTCGACGGGCTGCAGGATGAACATGGCTGTTTGCTTTCAGGAATGGAAAAAAAAGAGCCACCGCATGGGTGGCTCCGTGAGGAATGGGAAAGGTGGCAAGGCGCCCGCGCGGGGCACCAGGGTCAGCGCACGATGATGGTGAGTTCGTCGTCGCCCTGGTCGGGCATCAGGTCGAAGGGCATGCTCATCATGGCTACGCTCTGATCGTCCTGCAGCGAGAAGGGGCCGCACTGCACCTGGGGGCACTGCAGCTCGATGATGTTGCCCGGCGTGGTGCCGTGCACGAGCTGGACTGCACCGATGGTGCCTTCACGCACGATCTCGGCCCAGTCCTTCGTAGTCGCCTTGGGCAGCTCCATGGTGACGCTGCCCGTGGGCTGGCGATCGGCGCTGGTGGCGCCGGCGCAGTTGATGAGCTCACGCCAGGCCAGGCTGTTGCCCCAGGCGATGGAGAAGGCCGACGTGCAGGCCGCGTGCCCGTGGAACGTGAACGTGGGCGTGTTGGTCTTGCCCACCACCTTGGGCTGCTTGAAGGCGCTGTAGTCCACGCCCGGCGGCATGTTGCCCTCGGTCACGGCGCTATACGTGCCGATGAACTCAAACTTCATGACCGGGATGCCCTTGGCATTCAGCTCGAAGGACACGTTGCCCTTCACGTCGGTCATCACGTACTTGGTGCCGTCGATGTAGCCCCAGATGGTGAGGTACGGCTCGCCCTCGCTCACGGGTTGGTACTGCACATCGGTGCCCGCCGTGACGGTTTCGGAGAAGCCGCACGAGCGCAGCAGCGGGCCCCAGGCGGGCGCGGTGCCGGCGGTGCCGCTGCCGGCCAGTTCGACTTCGCACGTCACCTTGCGGTACTCGCCCGCGAACATCTTGCCGCTGTTGCCCTTGAAGGGGCGGATGAGGTTGCGCGGCACCTGATCGCCCGCGATCAACTCGGGCGTGACGGCGCGGCACAGGATGGCGTTGGCCATCGCGGTGGGCGTGGCGGCGGTGCCGAGCGCGGTCTGCACTGCTGCCAGCAGCAGCATCTTTTTCATGGACTTGGCCATGGCGATTCCTTTCAGGCTTGGGGTTTGGTGGGGGTGCGTTCGCCCGTGGCGGGATCGCGCGTGTAGGTGCCGCCCTTGCCGGTGTACGCATCGCGCGGGGGCAGTTTGGTGGGCAGGTGGATGGCGGGCTTGGGTGGCGAATCGCCTTGTGCACGCGTGTGCACTGCGGCCTGGTCGCCAGGTTCGGGCGCGGCTGCGCCCGCCTCCGCCCCGGGGGCGGTGCGTTTGCTGGTCATGTGGATCTCCGGTTAGTAGCGGGGTGTGCGCCTGCGCACACCC
>JASLFM010000303.1 GCA_030150585.1 Acidovorax sp. | reverse complement strand
GGTGCCATGCCCTGCTTGAAGGCGCGCACGCCGCGCCGGTCGCGGTTGCGGTGGCCCCAACGCGTGGCAAGCCAGGTGAGCGTGGTACTGGGCAGCATCACCCCGAGCATGCACAGCAGCAAGCCCAGCATGCCGTTGGCCCAGCCTGCGGGGCCACTGCCGCCGGCATTGACGCCCACGTTCCAGCCCAGCAGCGCGATGAACAGCACGTTGGGGCCGGGCGCGGCCTGCGCGATCGCAATGGATGCGTTGAACTGCATGTCGGTCAGCCAGCCCTGGCGTTCCACCAGGAAGCGGTGCATGTCGGGCGCCGTGGCGATGGCGCCACCCACGGCCAGCAGCGACAGCGACAGGTAGTAGAGGAACAGGTTGAGCCAGTCGAGCGGCTGCAGTGCGATCGCGTTCATGCGGGGATCTTCCGCCAGGTGAGCGCGCAGGCCGCGCCGCCCAGCACGGGCAGCACCCAGGCCAGCGGCAGCCGCAGCAGCGCCATGCCGCCAAAGGTGAGTGCCGCGATCAGCATGCAGCCCCACAAGCCCAGAGGGTGCTTGCGCAGCGCCATGGCGAGCTTGAGGCCGACGCCCGCGACCAGGCCTGCCGCCACGGCGCCCATGCCGCGCAGCGCACCCGCCACGGCTGGATGGCTCGCGAACTGGGCGTACGCCACGGCCAGCGCCAGCACGAGCAGCATGGGAAAGGTGAGCATGCCCGTGAGCGCTGCGGCCGCGCCGCGCAGGCCGAAATAGCGGTCGCCGATCATGACCGCAAGGTTGACCACATTCGGGCCGGGCATGATTTGCGCCACGGCCCAGTCCTCGACGAATTCCTCGTTCGTCATCCAGCGCTTTTTCTCGACCAGCTCACGCTGCACCACGGCGAGCACGCCGCCAAAGCCCTGCAGGGCCAGCCAGGTAAAGGACCAGAACAGGTCGGCGGTGTTGCGCGGCCGGGGCCGCTCCTCGGTGTTGGGGGAGGGGGGCTGGGGCTCGGACATTGTGGTCGGATCGGTCTCTGCGGCTTGCGGGCTGTGCGCTGGCAGCTATCGAAAATGGAGCTGCTCCTGCGCCGTGCGGGGCGCTGCTGCCAATGGTACGACTGAAACCAGGGCCGCACACCATGCAAGCCATCGCGCCGCGCGATGCGGCCATGCGCGAAACAGATGGCGGTGGCCCGTGGCCGTAAGATCCCATGCCATGCAGTTGCCTCCCGCCGCCCTGCTGGGCATCGCCATCGTCGCTGAAGTCATCGCCACCTCGGCGCTCAAGGCTTCGGACGGTTTCACGCGCATGCTGCCGAGCGTCATCGCGGGGGCAGGGTACTGCCTTGCGTTCTACCTGCTGGCGCTCGTCATGAAGAGCATTCCGACGGGCGTGGTCTACGCCGTGTGGTCAGGTCTGGGCATCGTCCTGATTTCCGCCGTGGGCTGGCTGTTGTATGGCCAGAAGCTTGATGTGCCGGCCGTGGTCGGCATGGCGCTCATCGTCGCCGGCGTGGCGGTGATCCATTTGTTCTCGAAAACCAGCGCGCACTGAGCGGCGTGCGTCAGTCCACCTCGGAAGGAGCGCGGCGCGGCTCGGTGGCGAGCACGCGTTGCGCGTCCAGGCTGCGGATGGGAATGCTGCGGTCCGCCGGAATGCCGCCCGAGAGCTGCAGCGCCAGGTAGCGCCCGCAGCACACGCGCAGGAACGAGGCGAAGTTGTCCACGCCGCCGCGCTCGTACTCCAATTCGTCGTGCAGCCGGGCGCACAGCTGCGGCACGGTCATGCCGTCACGGTCGGCGATCTCCTCCAGCACCTGCCAGAACAGATTTTCGAGCCGGATGCTCGTGGCCACACCATGCAGACGCACCGAGCGCGCGCGGCTCTCGTACAGGCGCGGATCGGCGCTGATGAACACCTCGCACATGCTTGTCTCCTTGCGGCCCTGGGCAGGGCATTGCCAGGGTGCATTGTGCAGGGTGTCAGTGCGTGATGCGCGTGCCCAGCACGGCCAGGAACTGCGCGATCCATGCCGGGTGCGCGGGCCAGGCGGGGGCAGAGACGAGATTGCCGTCGGTGTGAGCCTGGTCCACCGCGATGTCGGCATAGGTGCCGCCGGCCAGCTCCACCTCGGCGCGGCAGGCCGGGTAGGCCGAGCAGGTGCGGCCCTTGAGCACGCCTGCGCCGGCCAGCAGCTGCGCGCCGTGGCAGATGGCCGCCACGGGCTTGCCCGCGTCGAAGAAATGGCGCACGGCGGCCACCACGGCGGGGTAGGTGCGCAGGTACTCGGGGCCGCGGCCGCCGGGCACGACGAGGGCGTCGTACTGCTCGGGGCGCGCGTCCTTGAACGTGGCGTTGAGCGTGAAGTTGTGGCCGGGCTTTTCGCTGTAGGTCTGCGCGCCCTCGAAGTCGTGGATGGCCGTCTTGATGTGGTCGCCCGCGACCTTGTCGGGGCAGACCGCGTGCACCGTGTGGCCCACGGCCAGCAGTGCCTGGAAGGGCACCATGGTTTCGTAGTCTTCGCAGTAGTCACCGCAGATCATGAGAATCTTCTTGCCCGCCATGCTTGTCTCCTGTGGGTGGTTGATGGCGGAGATTCTTGCGGGGCAGGGCGCTGCGCGGGTGTTAGCGGGCTACTACACGGGCTAAGACCTTGAACAGGTTCTAAGATCGCCGCTTTGCACGAATCATTCGGGAGACAAACCATGAAACTCGTCCGCTACGGACAGCCCGGCGCCGAGCGCGCGGGCGCCATCGATGCGCAGGGCGTGCTGCGCGACCTGTCGATGCTGCTGCACGGCATCGGTCCTGCGCAGCTCGCGCCGCGCGCGCTCGCGGCCCTGGCAGCGCTCGACCTGCCGCGCCTGCCCGCCGTGGAAGGCCAGCCGCGCCTGGGCTGCCCCGTGGGCGGCGTGGGCAAGATCGTCTGCGTGGGCCTGAACTACGCGGACCATGCGCGCGAAGCCGGCCTGCAGCCACCCGCCGAGCCCGTGCTGTTCCTCAAGGCCGTGACGGCGCTCAGCGGCCCCAACGACGACGTGCGCATCCCGCCCGGCGCGCTCAAAACCGACTGGGAGGTGGAGCTGGGCATCGTGATCGGCACGCGCATGCACCACGTGGCCGAGAGTGACGCGCTGGCCCATGTGGCAGGCTATGTGCTGGCCAACGACGTGTCCGAGCGTGCCTACCAGATCGAGCGCGGCGGCCAATGGGACAAGGGCAAGGGCTACGACACCTTCGCTCCCGTCGGCCCCTGGCTCGCGACGGCGGACGAGGTGCCTGACCCGCATGCTATCGACCTGTGGCTGGAAGTGAACGGGCAGCGGGTGCAGAACGGCAGCACGCGCAACTTCATCTTCGGCGTGCCCACGGTGCTGTCGTACATCAGCCAGTTCATGACGCTGGAGCCCGGCGACATCGTGCTCACCGGCACGCCCGCCGGCGTGGGACTGGGCCAGAAGCCCGCGCCCTGGTTCCTGAAGCCCGGCGATGTGATGCGCCTGGGCGCCACGGGGCTGGGGGAGCAGCGGCAGGCCTGTGTTGGCGGTTAGAAGCCCAACAAGCTGTTGGCGTCTGCCAACAATGTCACGCCAGCTATGAATAGCGTAGCTGGCGCCCATTGACGCCCGCGAGGAGCCGCCCGGATACTCGCGCCGGTGCGTGCCTTCCCCACCTCCCTGCTCAGACGAATGCGCCAGCGCTTTGGCCGCCGGGCGCTGCATGCGGCACTGGGCACTCTGCTCGCATTGCTGGCCCTGCTCGAATTGACGAGCGCGCACAAGCTCGACGCGCTCGACAATCGTTTCGGCGATGCGCTCGTGCAATGGAGCGCCACAGGCCGCCTGCCGCCCGACGACGTGGTGATCATCGACATCGACCAGCCCTCGCTCAAGGATCCGCAGATGTTCGAACTCGCCGGCGCCTGGGCCTGGCCGCGCGTGATCCATGCCGAGCTCATCACCGCGCTGGCTGCGCAGCAGCCGCGGGCCATCGTGCTCGACCTGATCCTCTCGCCGCCCGACCGTTTTCGCCCAGAGAACGACGTGGCGCTGGCTCAGGCGCTGGCCTATGAGCGGTCCTACGTGCCCATGATTCTCATGGAAGACTCGGCGCAGAAGGCACCGCTGGCCATGGCGCCACCCGCCATGGGCATACGCCCGCGCGAAGGCGCCAACCCGGATGCTCGCTACGGCATCGACGGCCCCACGGCACTGCCGCCCGAGGTATGGCGCACGGGCTACATCAACTTCATCAAGGACCGCGACGGCATCGGCCGCAGCACCGAACTGGGGCGCGAGGTGGAGGGC
>JASLFM010000265.1 GCA_030150585.1 Acidovorax sp. | reverse complement strand
TGGCTACCTCAATGGTGGCATCGGTACCCGTCGAAGGCGTGGCCGGCAGTGTGGAAGTCGGTGTGGTGTATGGCATGGCGTTGGGCCGGGTCCAGCCCGGAGGCATGACCCGGTGATGGGAAATGTAGCGACGCAATACTGGACGATAAACCAGTGAAATTCCATCGCACTGTTTCCGAAAGCCGAACAATCGGCCTGGACTTCGCATGTGAGAATGCCTGCGGCCCCAAGAGGGCCGCCAAGGAAGGAGAGCCCATGGACCAGATACAGGCCATGCGCGTATTCGCGCGGGTGGTGGAAGCCGGCACATTCACGCGCGCCGCCGATTCGTTGCAACTGCCCAAGGGCACCATCACCAAGCACGTGCAGGCGCTGGAGGCGCGGCTGCGCGTGAAGCTGCTCAACCGCACGACGCGGCGCGTCACCGTCACAGCCGACGGCGCGGCCTACTACGACCGCGTGGTACGCCTGCTCGCCGATTTCGACGACATGGAAGCCAGCATGACCAACGCGCGCGCCAACCCGCGTGGGCGCCTGCGCGTGGACGTGGGCACCTCGGTGGCGCGCATGCTCATCATCCCGCGCCTGGCCGAGTTCCATGCACGCTACCCCGACATCCAGGTGGACCTGGGCGTGAGCGACCGCATCGTGGACCTGGTGGGCGACAACGTGGACTGCGTGATCCGGGGCGGCGAGCTCTCCGACCAATCGCTCGTGGCGCGGCGCATTGGCAACCTGGAATTCATCACCGTGGCCTCGCCCGAATACCTGCGCCGGCGCGGCACGCCCGAGCATCCGCTCGATATCGAGCGCACGCACCAGAGCGTGACCTACTTCTCGCCGCTCACGGGCCGACGCTACCCGCTCGAATTTCACCGGGACGGCGAAGTGATCGAGATCCCCGGCCCCTACCAGGTCAGCGTGAACGAGAGCAACGCCTACGTGGCTGCCGTGCTCGCGGGCCTGGGGATCGGCCAGCTCACCACCTTCCAGGCGCTGCCGCACTTCGAGCGCGGCGAACTCGTGCAACTCCTGCCCGAATGGACCCACCCGCTGCTGCCCGTGTACGTGGTGTACCCGCCCAACCGCCACCTGAGCGCGAAGGTGCGTGCCTTCGTGGACTGGGCGGCCGAGCTGTTCGCGAACGATCCGCACCTGCAGCGCGCTGCGCCCCAGCCCTTCTCTCCCCCCGCCGTGGCGGCGCCGGCCGCGCCGGTCTTGATGCTGGGGGCTTCGGCGCCGCTGCGGCTCAGCGCGCCAGCGCAGCCTGCGTGATGCTGCTGAGCGTGCCGCGCGTGGTGATGATCTCGGGACTCAGCGGGATCTCGATCAGCGTGCCCTGGCCCGTTTCCAGCACGGCCAGCGCGCGCAGCAGCGCGGCCTCGAACTGCTCCGTGCGCTCCACGCGCTCGGCCGCATAGCCGTAGGCGCGCGCGAGCGCGCAAAAGTCGGGGTTGGCCAGGGCCGAGCCGCTCACGTGCTGCGGGTACTCGCGCTCCTGGTGCATGCGGATCGTGCCGTACATGCCGTTGTTGAGCAGCACGATGATGCTCTTGCCGCCATGCTGCACCGCCGTGGCCAGCTCCTGCCCGTTCATCAAAAAATCGCCGTCGCCCGCGATGGTGAAGGCCGTGCGGCCCGTGGCGATGCTCGCCGCGATGCCCGCAGGCACGCCATAGCCCATGGCGCCGTTGGTGGGCGCGAGCTGCGTCTTGTGGCCCTTGGCGATGCCATGGAAGCGGTAGTAGCGGTGCACCCAGCTCGCGAAGTTGCCCGCGCCGTTGGTGAGCACGGCGTCGGGCGGCAGGTGTTTTTGCAGCGTGGCGATGATGGCGGGCATGTCCACCACACCGGGGCCTTCGCTCGCCAGGCCCGGCAGGGCCTGGGGCCGCAGGTTGGCCTCGTAGTCGGCATGGGCGGCGGCGGTCCAGTCGGCCCAGGCCATGCGGGTGGAGGCCTCAGGAGGGGCCATGTCGGCCAGGGCCCGCATGGCAGCGGGCGTAGTGGCGCACAGGGCCAGGTCGGGCTGGTAGACGCGGCCCAGCTCCTCGGCGCTCACGTGCAGGTGCACCAGCTTCTGCACCGGGCGCGGCGCCTGCAGCAGGGTGTAGCCGCCCGTGGTCATCTCGCCCAGGCGAACGCCCAGGGCCAGCACGAGGTCGGCCTCGCGGATGCGCGCGGCCAGCTTGGGACTGATGCCGATGCCCACGTCGCCCGCGTACAGCGCGTGGTGGTTGTCGAACGTGTCCTGGAAGCGGAAGGCGTTGCCCACGGGCAGCTGCCAGTGCTCGGCAAAGCGTTGCAGGTCCTGCGCGGCCTCGGGCGTCCAGCCGGGGCCGCCCGCGATGACGAAGGGTCGCTTCGCATTCAATAGCATCTCGCGCAGGCTGGACAGGCGCTGCGGGCCGATAGCACTCTCAACCGGCTGCACGCGCGGCAGCGGCTCGCCCTCAACCTGCTGCGTGAGCATGTCCTCGGGCAGCACGAGCACCACGGGGCCGGGGCGGCCCTGCTGCGCGGTGGCAAAGGCGCGGGCCACGTATTCGGGAATGCGGCGCGCGTCGTCGATGCGCTCCACGCGCTTGGCGAAGCCCTTGGTGGAGGGGCCGAAGAAGGCCGCGAAATCGACCTCCTGGAAGGCCTCGCGGTCGCGCATGTCGCTGCCCACGTCGCCCACGAGCAGCACCAGGGGGGTAGAGTCCTGGAACGCCGTGTGCACGCCGATGGACGCATTGGTGGCGCCCGGCCCGCGCGTGACCATGCACACGCCCGGCCGCCCCGTGAGCTTGCCGTAGGCCTCGGCCATGAAGGCCGCGCCGCCCTCCTGCCGGCAGGTGACGAAGCGGATGCGCTCGCGGTGCGCGTACAGGCCATCGAGCACGGCCAGGTAGCTTTCGCCGGGTACGCCGAAGGCGGTGTCCACGCCCTGGGCGATGAGGCATTCGACGAGCAGGTGGCCGGCAGTTTTCAGGGACATGGGGGACTTTCGGAAAAGAATCTCGGCGATTATCCGTGGCACCTGCTGCACCTGAAATGGCGGCTAGCCCTGGCCGTGGACCTCCAGCCAGTGCATCGCGTACTGCGCGTACAGCGCGGCCCCCCGGGGCAAGGCCTCCTCGTCGATGTTGAAGCGGGGATGGTGGTGCGGATAGCAGGCACCGACCTGGGGGTTGCGCGCCCCCACCAGGGCCATGAGGCCGGGGTAGTGGTCGAGGAAGTCGCCGAAGTTCTCCGACACCATCAGGGGCGGAAAGTCGGCGCTGGATGCATCGCCGAACAGTGCCTTGACGCACTGCGTGGCCAGCGCGCTGGCGCCAGCATCGTTGATGAGCGCACCGCCGCCCCGTCGGATCTGCAGGTGGGCCTGCACACGGTAGGTTTCGGCCGTGCCGTCCACAATGCGCTGCAGCGCGGCGCGCAAATGCGCTTGGTCGGCCAGATCGGTGGTGCGGATGCTGCCCGCCAGGCTGGCCTGGTGCGGGATTACGTTGCCGGCATGGCCGCTGTGCAGCTTGCCGAAGGTCAGGGCCGCCGCGTGGGCCGGATCGATTTCGCGCGCCACCAGGGTGGCGGCGTTCTGCACGAGCGCGGAGGCCGCCACCAGCGGATCGACGCCCCGGTGGGGCGCCGCGCCATGGCAACCCACGCCGTCGAACACGATCTCGAAATTGTCGCAGGCGGCCATGCGCGGGCCGCTGCGGGTGCAGATCGTGCCGCTTTCCATCTCCGACCACAGGTGGATCGCGAAGGCGCTGCGCACCGGGAAGCGGGCCAGGTGCTCCAGCATCTCCGCCGTGCCGCCGCCACGCTCCTCGGCCTGCTGGAAGCAGAGCTTCACGCTCCCGTGCAGGTCGCCGCGCAGCGATTGCAGCACTGCGGCCGCTCCCAGCAGCATGGCGACGTGCCCGTCGTGCCCGCAGGCGTGCATCACCCCCGGCACAGCCGAGCAGTAGGCAAGGTGGTCGTTGGCCTCCTGGATCGGCAGCGCATCCATGTCGGCGCGCAGCGCCACCATGCGGTCCGCATGCCGCCCCTGCACCGTGGCCACGACGCCGTAGGGCCCCACCCGCTCCCAGGGCACGCCCATGGCGTCCAGCGCCGCCTGAACGTAGGCGCAGGTACCCTGCTCTTCGAACGACAGCTCCGGCGCGCGGTGCAAGTGCCGCCGCCACGCCACGATGGTTTCGCGCCGCGCCCACGCGGCCTCCCACACCTTGTGCATAGGTTTCATGTACTCGTTGTGTGCTCGCGCACGTTCCACAGCGGGCGCATGGCCCACAGCCCCCAAACCGGCCCCGGCACCAGCAGCCACAAGGCCTTGTCCCCCCAATGCGCGTAGGCGCTGCCCAGCGCGACGATGGACACCACCGACACCAGGAAGCCCAGGCCGTTTTGCAGCACCAGCGCGGCGCCCAGCCACTGCGCGGGCACGGCCCGTGCCGACAGCGCCGAGAACTGCGGCGAATCGGCCACCACCAGCGCGCCCCAGCACACCAGCACGGCCATGCGCAGGGCCGCGGCCCCGGCAGGCAGCAGCGGATACAGCAGGCACAGCAGGCCCGAGCCCGCCAACGCCAC
>JASLFM010000252.1 GCA_030150585.1 Acidovorax sp. | reverse complement strand
CAAGGTGGCGGCTCCAGCCGCCAAGCCGGCTGCGCCGGCCCCCGCACGCCTGGCCGCAGCGCCTGCGCCTGCCTCTGCGGCGCCCGCCTCCACAGCCCGCGCCAAGGCGGGTGCCGAGGAGGACTGGGAGACTTTCTAAGTCTCTGCCCTCAGGGGGCGGATTCCTGCACCCCCTCGACGAGGAACTGCACCTTGCGCTCGCCGCGCCACTCATTCACGTCGAGCCGGAATGCCAGCAATGCCCTTGAGGGCAGTGGATCGGTACGGCCGAACCAGATGCCGTCCACGGGCCGGCCCTGGTGCAGCAGTTTGAGCGAAAGGTGGTTCTTGGCCTCGCCCACGAGGCGTTGGCTCAGCACCTCGACTTCTTCGCTGAAGGTCGGCGGCGCGAAGCCCTGGCCCCACACCTCGCGGTGCAGCACGTCCACGAGTTCGGCGCGGCAGTACTCCGGCGCGAGCGGGCCGTCGGTTTCAATGCGGCGGGTGAGCGTCGCGGCATCGAGCCATTCCTGCGCCACCTGGGCGAAGGCCTGTTCGAAGGTCTCGAAGTGCTCCTCGGCCACGGTGCAGCCCGCCGCCATGGCATGGCCGCCGAACTTCAACAGCACGCCCGGATGGCGCTTGGCCACGAGGTCCAGCGCATCGCGCAGGTGAAAGCCGGGGATCGAGCGGCCTGAGCCTTTCAGCTCGTGCTCTTTGCCCGGCGCGCTGCTGGCCGCGAACACGAAGGCAGGGCGGTGCAGCCGGTCCTTGATGCGCGAGGCCACGATGCCGACCACGCCTTCGTGGAAATCGGGGTCGAAAACGCTCACGGCGGGTGGCGGGGTTTCGCTGTCTTCGAACAGGTCCTCGGCGAGCGCGAAGGCCTGCTCGCGCATGCCGCCCTCGATCTCGCGGCGCTCGCGGTTGATGCCATCGAGCATCTTGGCAAGCTCCAGCGCGCGGCCCGGGTCGTCGGTGAGCAGGCACTCGATGCCCAGCGTCATGTCGGCCAGGCGCCCCGCTGCATTGATGCGCGGGCCGAGCGCGAAGCCGAAGTCGAACGTGGTGGCCTCGGCGGCCTTGCGCCCCGCGGCCTGGAAGAGCGCGGCAATGCCCTCGGGCATGGCCCCCGCGCGGATGCGCTTGAGGCCCTGGGCCACGAGGCGGCGGTTGTTGGCGTCGAGCCGTACCACGTCGGCCACCGTGCCCAGGGCGACCAGAGGCAGCAGTGGCTCCAGCTTCGGTTGCGTGGCCTTGTCGAACACGCCGCGCTCGCGCAGCTCGCCGCGCAGGGCCATGAGCACGTAGAACATCACGCCCACGCCGGCGATGGACTTGCTCTCGAATGGGCAGCCGGGCTGGTTGGGGTTCACGATCGCATCGGCGGCGGGCAGCTCGGGGCCGGGCAGGTGGTGGTCGGTCACCAGCACCTGCAGGCCCAGTGCCTTGGCCTCGCGCACGCCGTCCACGCTGGCGATACCGTTGTCCACGGTGACCAGCAGGTCGGCGCCTTGCTGGGCCACGCGCCGGGCGATGGCGGCGCTGAGGCCGTAGCCATCCACCACGCGGTCGGGCACGAGGTAGCCGACTTGCCGCGCGCCCAGCAGCCGCAGGCCGCGCACGCCCACGGCGCAGGCCGTCGCGCCGTCGCAGTCGTAGTCGGCCACGATGACGATGCGTCGGTGACTGGCGATGGCGTCGGCCAGCAGCCGGGCCGCCTCGCCGATGCCCTTGAGTGCGCCGGGCGGCAGCAGGCGCGCGAGCGCGTCGTCCAGCTCCTCGCGCGTGCACACGCCGCGCGCGGCGTACAGGCGCGCGAGCAGCGGGTGCACGCCGGCCTGCTCCAGCGCCCAGGCGGCGCGCGGCGGGATGTCGCGAGCTACTATTTTCATAGCTGCTCCCGCACGCTGGAAAAGCGTTGGGGCCTCAAAAAGCTTCGAATGCGCTGTGCGAGGGTGCGCGGCGCGCTGTGCCAGCCGAGCGCAGAACGCTCGCCGCACAGCGTGAGCCGCACGGCTTCGCCGCGCGCGGCGCGGTCGGCCAGGCGGGCCACGGGGCCCGCGTCGAGCGCGGTCCAGGCCTGGGCCCAGGCGCGCCAGTCCTCGCGCAGTGCGCTGTCCTGCAGGTCCCGTGCAATCTCCGGCGCGGGCTGCGGCGGCGGCGGGGTCTCGAGCCGTCCCGAGCCGTGCACCCAGAACGCGTTCACGGGTGGCAGGCCCCGCGCGGCACGCGCGTCGTTGTAGGCGTGGGTGTAGAGCAGCATCTGCATCTCGCTGTGCAGGCGGTGCAGCACGCGGGCCTGGGGGCCTTCGGGCATCCAGGCGCGCACGTCGCGGTTCAGCACGCGGTCGAGCGAGGCCGTGGCGAGCCCTTCGAAGACCGCGCCGCGCGCACGCCAGCGCGTGGGCTGGTCGTAGGAGAGCTCGATGCCATCCTCGGCGAACCAGGGCGACAGTACAGCCAGCAGCGCGCGCGAATCGGCCTCGGTCAGCGCGAGCAACTCCGGGTCGAGCAGGCGCACCTGGTCCGCGCCGACCTGCCAGTGGCAGGGTGTAATCCAGGCGCAGGCGGCCTCTGTGTCGCCCGCCGTCCAGGCGGCCCAGGGTGTGGCGGGCGCGGGCAGGTGCAGCGCGCGCGCCAGGGCGCGCTCGTGGGGCGGGGCGAAGTCGTACTCGTCGCCGCTGTCGGTGCCGGCGGGCACCAGGCGCGCGAGCAGGCGGTCGAGCTGGGGCAGGGCCAGGCCCTGCAGGGCCTGCTGGCATCCGGCCGCCGTGCTGGCGGCGTAGGGAATCAGCAGATGGGCGGGTTCTTGCATGGCCCGTATTGTCCGGGATGCCACAATCGGCCCCGGCCCCTGGAGGGCCTTCTCTTCACACCATGCAAATTCCCTACGAACTGGCCCTGGGCTGGCGCTACACACGCGCCGGCCGCGCCACGCGGCGCAATGGCTTCATCTCGTTCATTTCGGGCGTGTCCATGCTGGGCATCGCGCTCGGCGTGGCGGCGCTCATCATCGTGCTGTCGGTGATGAACGGTTTTCAGAAGGAGGTGCGCGACCGCATGCTCAGCGTGGTCTCGCACATCGAGATCTTCGCCCCTGGCGGCGCGGCCCTGCCCGACCCGGAGCGCACCCTGGCCGAGGCCAAGCGCAACCCGCAGGTGGTGGGCGCGGCACCCTTTGTCGCGGCCCAGGCGCTGCTCGCGCGCGGCGAGGACATGAAGGGCGCGCTCGTGCGCGGCATCGACCCCGCGCTGGAGGGCGAGGTGACCGATGTGGCCGCCGCCAACCCACAGGTGCTGCAGCAGCTCGAACCCGGCGCGTTCCGCGTGGTGCTGGGCAGCGAGCTGGCGCGCCAGCTGGGCGTGCGCATGGGGGACGCGGTCACGCTGATTGCGCCCAGCGGCCAGGTCACGCCCGCGGGCGTGGTGCCGCGCCTCAAGCAGATGACGGTGGCGGGCACCTTCAACTCGGGCCACTACGAGTACGACTCGGCCCTGGTGCTGCTGCACCACGAGGATGCGCAGCGCATCTTCCGCCTCGAAGGCCCCACGGGCATCCGCCTCAAGCTCAAGGACCTGCACGAGGCACCCGAGGTCGCGCAGCAGCTGGCCAACACGCTCAGCGGCACGCTGCTGATCCGCGACTGGACGCAGCAGAACCGCACCTGGTTCGCCGCCGTGCAGCTCGAGAAGCGCATGATGTTCATCATCCTCACGCTCATCGTGGCCGTGGCGGCGTTCAACCTCGTGTCCACCCTGGTGATGACCGTGACCGACAAGCGCGCCGACATCGCCATCCTGCGCACGCTGGGCGCGAGCCCGCGCAGCATCATGGGCGTGTTCGTGGTGCAAGGCGCCATGGTGGGCGTGATCGGCACGCTGGCCGGGCTGCTGCTGGGCCTGGGCATCGCCTTCAACATCGACGTGATCGTGCCGGCCATCGAGCGGCTGCTGCACACCGCCTTCCTGCCCAAGGACATCTATCTCATCAGCAAGATGCCCAGCGACCCGCAAAGCCGCGACATCGTGCCCATTGCCGTTATTTCCTTGATCCTGGCC
>JASLFM010000247.1 GCA_030150585.1 Acidovorax sp. | reverse complement strand
GACAGCCACTGCACCACGCAGGTGGCGCTTGTTCTTGGTGGTCTTCTTGGTCAGGATGTGACGCTTGAAGGCTTGACCGCGCTTGACGGTGCCACCGGGACGAACGCGAAAACGCTTCTTCGCGCTGCTCTTGGTCTTCATCTTGGGCATGTGAATGCTCCTTTGTTTGTGCCCGCGAGGCGTTTGCGCTGGATGCGCAACCTTGTCGGCCCCCGGATCACTTCTGCATCTGCCAGCGCCCCTCGCGGGCCGCCAGCGGATTCTCTCTCGCTCAGGCTGCCGGAGCAGCCGCCGCGCCTTCGGCCGCTGGCTTGCCAGCGGGCTTTTTCTTGCCCGGCGCGATCATCATGATCATCTGCCGGCCTTCTAGCTTGGGGAACTGCTCCACCACGATCAGGTCCGCGAGGTCGTCGCGGATGCGGTTGAGCAGGGCCAGACCCAGTTCCTGGTGCGTGATCTCGCGGCCGCGGAAGCGCAGCGTGATCTTGCATTTGTCGCCCTCGGCAAGAAAGCGACGAATGTTACGCAACTTGATGTTGTAGTCGCCATCGTCCGTACCGGGACGGAACTTGACTTCCTTGATCTCGATGACCGTCTGCTTGGCCTTGGCTTCCGCCGCCTTCTTTTGCTCCTGGTACTTGAACTTACCGTAGTCCATCAGGCGGCAGACGGGCGGGTTGGCCGTGGCGGCGATCTCCACCAGGTCCACATCCAGTTCGCCTGCCATGCGCAGGGCTTCTTGCAGGCTCACGATACCCAAGGGCTCGTTGTCGGGGCCGGACAAACGCACTTCAGGCGCAGAAATTTCCCGGTTCAGACGGTGCTTGCGCTCCTCGCGCTGGCGACGATCACGAAATTCAGTAGCGATGGCTCTCACCTTCAATCAAAATGCTACGAAAAGCGTAGCTGCTCACGCACCACCCGCGCGCACTAAAGCATGCTTTTATATTGAAAATCAGGCTTTAGAGGCGATGTCCTGTGCGATCAGTTCGACGAAGGCGTCGACGGACATCACGCCGAGGTCTTTGTTCCCTCGGGCGCGCACCGCAACAGCGCCAGCCGCCTTTTCTTTGTCGCCCACGACGAGAATGTAAGGCAGCTTTTGCAGTGCTTGCTCGCGTATTTTATACGTAATCTTCTCGTTGCGCAGATCCGTCACCACCCTAAGGTCTTGATTCGGCAGCGCTTTTTGCAGCTTTGCGGCAATTTCGCGACAGTAATCAGCCTGCGCGTCGGTGATGTTGAGCACTGCCACCTGCACAGGCGCGAGCCATGTGGGTAGCGCCCCGGCATGCTGTTCGATCAGGATGCCGATGAAGCGCTCGAGGCTACCGACGATCGCGCGATGCAGCATCACGGGACGGTGGCGCCCGCCGTCCTCGCCCACATACTCGGCGTCCAGCCGCTCGGGCATCGAGAAGTCCACCTGCATGGTGCCGCACTGCCACTGGCGCCCGATCGCGTCTTTGAGCGTGTACTCGATCTTGGGGCCGTAGAAGGCGCCGTCGCCCGGCGCGATCTCGAATTCGCAGCCCGACGCGCGCAGGCTCTCCATCAGCGCGTGCTCGGCCCTGTCCCAGCTCTCGTCTGAGCCGATGCGCGCCTCGGGGCGTGTCGCCACCTTGTAGATGATGTCGGTGAAGCCGAAGTCCTTGTAGACCTTCTGCAGCAGGGCGGTGTAGGCCGTGCATTCGGGCAGGATGTGCTCTTCCGTGCAGAAGATGTGGCCATCGTCCTGCGTGAAGGCGCGCACGCGCATGATGCCGTGCAGGCCGCCCGTGGGCTCGTTGCGATGGCAGGCGCCGAACTCGCCGTAGCGCAGCGGCAGGTCACGGTAGCTCTTGATACCCTGCTTGAAGATCAGGATATGGCCCGGGCAGTTCATCGGCTTGAGCGCGTAGTCGCGCTTTTCCGATTCCGTCGTGAACATGTTCTCGCGGTACTTGTCCCAGTGGCCTGTCTTCTCCCACAGCGTCTTGTCGAGGATCTGCGGGCCCTTCACCTCCTGGTAGCCGTTGTCGCGGTACACGCGGCGCATGTACTGCTCCACCTCCTGCCACAGCGTCCAGCCCCTGGGGTGCCAGAACACCGTACCGGGCGAATGCTCGTCGATGTGGAACAGATCGAGCTCGCGTCCGAGCTTGCGGTGGTCGCGCTTTTCAGCCTCCTCCAGCATCGTGAGGTACTGCTGCAGCTCTTCCTTCGTAGCCCAGGCCGTGCCGTAGATGCGCTGGAGCATCTCGTTGCGGTGGTCGCCGCGCCAGTAGGCGCCCGCGACCTTCATGAGCTTGAAGTGCTTGAGTTTGCCCGTGCTCGGCACATGGGGGCCGCGGCACAAATCCTCGAAGCTGCCTTCGCGGTACAGGCTCACGTCCTCGTTCGTGGGAATGCTCGCGATGATCTCGGCCTTGTAGTTCTCGCCCAAGCCCTTGAAATACTGCACGGCCTCATCGCGCGGCAGCACGCGGCGCACCACGGGCTCGTCCTTGGCAGCGAGTTCGCCCATGCGCTTCTCGATCGCCACAAGGTCCTCGGGCGTGAAGGGGCGCTTGTACGAAAAATCGTAGAAGAAGCCGTTTTCGATCACAGGGCCGATCGTCACCTGCGCTTCGGGGAACAGCTCCTTCACGGCATAGGCCAGCAAGTGGGCCGTGGAGTGGCGGATGACTTCGAGGCCGTCGGCATCCTTGGCCGTCACGATGGACAGCGGGCTGTCCTGCGTGATCTGGTAGCTCGTATCAACCACCCTGGAGTCGTCACCTGTGCCGATCTTGCCAGCCAGGGCCGCCTTGGCCAGACCCGCGCCAATGGAGGCCGCCACTTCGGCCACCGTCACCGGGCCGGGGAATTCGCGCTGGGAGCCGTCGGGAAGCGTGATGTGAATCATGGTGTGGGAATCCTTGTCTTCAAAAACAAAAAGCGCGGAGCCGAGTCCGCGCTTTTCGAGGGAGAGAGAGGTTGAATCTCGTGCAGGCGCGAACGGCCAGCCTCAGCGGCTGGTGGACATCTCCGTCGTAGTTCGCGGTGTCATAACCAAAATGCCTTTCTCGCCCTTGAGTAGTTTGTTGGTATGGATAGCTGCTGATTCTATCGTTTTTGCGCTGGCGGCGGCTGCTCTGGCGACATTGCGCCTACATAGCGCGCATCGGTCAGGCTGCGCAGAAAGGCAATCAGGTCGTCGATCTCCGCGTCCGAAAGCGCCTCAGGCATGCCCGGGCGGCGGTTGATCGGCGGTGAGTTCACGTTCACGTTGCCATAAAAGCGGCGCGCCACATCGTCGAAGAGCGCGCCCTTGCCGTACCAGCGCCGCGGATCGGTGCCCCGGGTGTTATAGAAGTCCAGCACCTCGCGCAGGCTTTTCAGGCTGCCGTTGTGCATGAAGCTCTGGCGCAGCGCCACGTTGCGCAGGCCCGGCGTGCGCACATAGCCGCACCACTGCTCGGGCTCGGGCCAGCGCAGTTGCCGGGCGGTCTGGCACAGGCCATGGTCGAAGTGGCGCGGGTCGCGGTTGGGTGTCAGAGCACGGTTGCGCGGCGCCGCGAGCGCCTCGTAGCCGAAATCGGTGAACAGCGAGCGCTCTGGCCGCGACGCAGTATCAGACACGCTGTGGCAGGAGGCGCAGTTGCCCTTGTCCGGGTTCTTGAACAACGCGAGCCCGCGCCGCTCAGCCTCCGTCAGCACCGCCTGGCCGCGTAGATACTGGTCAAAGCGCGAGCTGAAGGGCGCGAGCTCATCGGACTGCAGGTAGGCCTCCAGCGCCGT
>JASLFM010000215.1 GCA_030150585.1 Acidovorax sp. | reverse complement strand
GAACAGCGCGCCGAAGCCGCCGATGCCGGCCATCACGCCTTCGCGCAGGGTCTTCTTGGCCAGCGGCTTGATGCGCTCGACCAGCGCGTCGCCCGCGTCGATGTCGACGCCGGCGTCTTTGTACGAAATGGGAGGGGTGGCGGAGGAGCTCATGGAATTCAAAGCGTGGTTGGCGGATCGGCCCAAACCCGCGATTTTAGGGGTGGCGGCATCTGAAGGGGCCGGAATGCCCGTTGGCGATGGGGTGGCGCAAGAAAAAAGCCCTGCCGCGCGGGCAGGGCTTGCTTGCCTGTGGCAGGGCGGGTTCAGAGGGCTCCGTCGCCCAGCACGATGCCTTCTCGCCGGGGATCGGCGCCGCCTTGCAGCTGGGGCTTGCCGTCCTTGGTCACGCGGATGATGGTGGCCACGCCGCTGGACTGGGCCGACGTGGACACGGTGTGGCCCTTGGCCTTGAGGCCGTTGACCAGCCCCGTCAGGTCGAGCGTGGTGTTGGAGCCGTCCACGCCCGTGGTGGGGCTGTTGGACGCGCCGAAGTTGACGAGCGACGTGGCCTGCTGGGCATCCAGCCCCCAGTCCAGGGCGCCGACCACGGTCTTCATCACGTACTGAATGATGGCGCCGCCACCTGGCGAGCCGGTAGCCATCAGGAAGTCGCCCGGCGCGCTGCCCTTGAACACCAGCGTGGGCGCCATGGTGCTGCGCGGGCGCTTGCCGGGGGCGACGCGGTTGGCCACGGGCAGGCCGCCCGCGTCCACCGGCGTGGCGGAGAAGTCCGTGAGCTGGTTGGTCAGCAGGAAGCCTTCGACCATGTGGAAGGAGCCCATGCTCGACTCCACCGTCGTCGTCATCGACACCACGTTGCCATAGGCGTCCACCACGGAGAGGTGCGTGGTGCCGTGCTCCACCGTCTTGTCGACGCCCACCGGCACCGGGCCGAAATCGCCCGCGGCGGCCGTGCCCATGCTCTTGTCCGGGTTGATCAGGCTGGCGCGCTGCTTGAGGTAGTCGGGGCTCAGCAGCGAAGCCAGGCCCTGGGCCGGCAGCGGCACGAAGTCGGTGTCGGCCACGTACTTGTCGCGGTCGGCATAGGCCAGGCGCTCGGCCTCGGACACCAGGTGCACGCCCATCACGCTGGGCACGCCGCCTTCGTTGGCGGGGTTCGTGGGGGCGTATTGCGCCAGGTTGAACTGCCCCAGGATACCCAGCGACTGCGCGATCGCGATACCCCCGGAAGAAGGCGGGGCCATGGTGCACACGTGGTAGGCGCCGCGGTAGGTGGTGCAGACCGGGTCGCGTTTCTTCGCTTTGTAGGCGGCCAGGTCGCTCAGCGTCATCAGGCTGGGGGTGATAGGGGTCTTGGCGGCGTCGTCGCCCACGGCCTGCGCGGCCTTGGCGATGATGGCCTTGGCGATGTCCCCCGTGTAGAGGGCGTCCGCGCCCTGGGACGCCAGCGCCTTCAGCGTCTTGGCGTAGGGCAGGTTTGTCATGGTGTCGCCCGTTTTGCGGGGCGATCCATCGGCATTGAAGTAGGTTGCCATGGCGTTGGCGTCCAGCGCCAGGCTGCTGGCGTTGCTGGCGATGGCGTCGCCCAGGCGCCCGGGGATCTGGAAGCCGTTGGTCGAGAGCTTGATGCCATAGTCGAACAGGCCGCTCCAGGCGAGCACGCCATGTTCCTTGTGCGCCATGTCGAGCATGCGCATCACGCCCGGCACGCCGATGGAGCGGCCGCTGCGCCGCGCCGACGGCACGGGCGCGGGCGAGTTGGGGTCGGCCTGGTCCTGGCGCGCCAGGTAGTAGCCCGTGGCGGCGGCCGGAGCGGCCTCGCGCCCGTCATAGGCGGTCACTTTCTTGCTCTTGGCGTCGTAGTACACCATGAACGCGCTGCCCGCGACGGTACTGGACTGCGGCTCCACCAGGCCCAGCACGGCCTGCATGGCGACTGCCGCATCCACGGCCGAGCCGCCGGCTTTCAGAATGTCGCAACCCGCCTTGGTGGCCAGCGGTGTATTGGCGACCACCATGTATTTGCTGGAGTATTTGGCGGTCAGGCCCAAGCGGTAGCCCGAGGCTTTCTCGGGCGCCGCCGGGTCGCCGCTGACGCCGGAGCCGACGACCACGGGGGCGCCGCTGCCGCTGCGCACCGAGCAGCTATTGGGGTCGTTGTCCACCACCAGGTCCGGGCCGTCGCTGCCCCCGCAGCTCGCCAGGAATGCTGCCGCTGCCAGCGGCGCCATGGCCCACAGAAGAATTTTCTTGCGCATACTCCACCTCTTTGCTTGGCCGATTGATCCTGGCACCTTGTGGGGTGCCGCGCGCCACCTGGGCTGCTTCGCATGCCCGGCAATGCCCCGGGGCTGGCACAGCTTAGCCATGGGCGGGAAGGGCTTCGGTTGGTAAATACCCTTGCGAACGGTGAGTGCCGCCAGCGGTGGATAGACGCAGGTCGTGGTGCCACTCGCTGGCGTGGGCGCAGGGCAGACTAAAATCAACGCTTACTTACGCACCGTTTCGCACCCTGCCGCAGCCGCACTCCCAGCCGCCCTCTGTGCAGGGGCCGCTCCTCCCGACTTTTGCCATGCCGTCATCCTCGTCCAAGCCCGTCCTTGCCGAGCCAGTCTCTGACCGGGGGCTGGCATGAGTCATATGAAGCAGTTGGCGCTGGACATCGGCCTGGCCCCGGCACCAACCCTGTCCCGCTTCTTCGCGGGCCCCAACGAGGCCGTGTTGCAGCACTTGCGCCTGGCTGTGGAGAGCGGCAGCGGCGGCGCCTTGCGATCCCCCGTGCCGGTCTACCTGTGGGGCGAGTCGGGTTGCGGCAAGACGCACCTGCTCAAGGCCGTGCGTGAGGCGCTGCGCGAGCAGGGCGCGCGCGCGGGCTGGATGGATGCGGCCACCGACAATCCTCCCGCATTTGACGAGGACTGGGCCGCCGTGCTGCTTGACGAGGTGCACCTGTATTCCACCGAGCAGCAGGCGATGGCGTTCAACTGGTTCGTCAACGCCACGAGCCCCGCGACCGGCACCCCGCGCTGGGTGCTGGCCGCCGGCGACCTGCCGCCGGCCGACCTGCCGCTGCGCGACGACCTGCGCAGCCGCCTGGGCTGGGGCCACGTGTTCCAGCTGCACCTGCTGGGCGAAACCGATCGCCGCGCCGTGCTGCGCCAGGAGGCCGATGCGCGCGGTGTCTTCCTCGGGGATGAGGTGATGGACTACATGCTCAAGCGCTTCTCGCGTGACCTGGGCAGCCTCATGCAGCTGCTGGACCAGCTTGACCGCTTCGCGCTGCGCGAGAAGCGCGCCATCACCATCCCTTTGCTCAAAACCATGCTGGAGTCTGAATGACCCGTGCCAAACGGTTGGCCCTGTTCGACCTGGACCACACCCTGCTGCCGCTTGATTCCGACTACGAGTGGGGCGAGTTCACCATCCGCATTGGCTGGCGCGATGCTGCTGAGTTCGGCGCACGCAATGCTGCGTTCTTTGCCGACTACCAGGCGGGCAAGCTCAACGTACCCGACTACGTACGCTTTGCCACCGAGGCCGTGCGTGAGCGCGGGCCGGTGCAGGCCGCTGCGGCGCATGAGCGCTTCATGCGCGAGGTGATTGCGCCAGCCATCCGGCCCGAGGCGCAGGCCCTTCTGCAGAAGCACCGCGATGCGGGCGATGAAATCCTCATCATCACCGCCACCAACGAGTTCGTCACGCGCCCCATTGCCCAGGCCCTGGGCGTGTCCGAACTGCTGGCCCTGGAACTCGAGCGCGGTCCCGATGGCTGGTACACGGGAGAAATCCGGGGCGAGCCCACCATGCGCGAGGGCAAGGTGCGCCACATGGAGCGCTGGCTGGCTGCGCGCGGCCTGGGCTGGGCCGATGTCGATGCCACCTTCTACAGCGACTCGATGAACGACGTACCGCTGCTCGAGGCCGTTGACCACCCCATCGCCACCAACCCCGACGCGCGCCTGCGCGCCCTCGCGCACGAGCGCGGCTGGCCCATCCTGGACCTGTTTCCCTCTCACCCATGATCAAGCAACTCTTCGACAAACTGCTGGGCAAGTCCGCTGGCGGCAAATCCCGCAAACCCCGCTTCGGCAAGCGCGAGGAGGTGCCGGCCGCCGTGCACGGCATCAACCCGGACCTGGTGGACCGGCGTGCGGTGGAGGTCGTGCGCACGCTCCAGCAGGCGGGCTACGAGGCCTATATCGTCGGCGGTGCGGTGCGCGACCTGCTGCTGGGCCTGCGCCCCAAGGACTTCGACGTGGCCACCAATGCCACGCCCGAGCAGGTCAAGGGCCTGTTCCGCCGTGCCTTCATCATCGGCAAGCGCTTTCGCATCGTGCACGTGGTGCACGGCCGGGGCCGCGAGCACGAGGTGATCGAGGTCTCCACGTTTCGCGCCTACCTCGACAATGCCGCCGCCGAGCAGGTCAGCGGCAACGAGCGCACCAGCAAGGCCGCGCTCGCGGGCATGCAGCACGCTGTGGATGCGAGCGGCCGCGTGCTGCGCGACAACGTCTGGGGCCCGCAGGACGAGGACGCCACGCGGCGTGACTTCACGATCAACGCCATGTACTACGACCCCGAGACGCAGGTCGTGGTCGATTACCACAAGGGCATCGAGGACGCCAAGAAGCGCATGCTGCGCATGATCGGGGATCCGGCCACGCGCTACCGCGAGGATCCCGTGCGCATCATCCGCGCCGTGCGCTTCGCGGCCAAGCTCAGCGGGCTCGGTTTCGCGCTCGAATCCAAGACCGCCGCGCCGCTCGTGCAGTCCCATGCCCTGCTGGCCGACGTGCCGCAAAGCCGCTTGTTCGACGAAATGCTCAAGCTGCTGCAGACCGGCCATGCGCTGGCGACCATCGCGCAACTGCGCAAGCTCGGGCTGGCCAAGGGCATCTATCCGCTGCTCGATGTGGTGGTGGAGCGCGCCGATACGCCGCTCGTGAATGCCGCCCTGGCCGACACCGACCGCCGCGTGGGCGAGGGCAAGCCTGTGGCGCCGAGCTTCCTGCTCGCCTGCGTGCTGTGGAGCGATGTGAAGCAGGGCTGGGAGCGTCGCCTCGCCGAGCGTCAGCACCCCTTCCCCGCGCTGCAGGATGCCATCGACGAGGTATTCGATGCGCGCATTGGCGATGTCTCGGGCCGTGGCAAGCTGGCGGCCGACATGCGCGAGATCTGGGTCATGCAGCCGCGCTTCGACAAACGTGCGGGCAGCACGCCCTACGGCCTCGTGGCCCAGGCGCGCTTCCGCGCGGGCTTCGACTTCATGCGCTTGCGCGCCGACATCGGCGAAGTCGATGAGGCCCTGGCCGAGTGGTGGCAGGAATTCCAGCAGGCCGATGACGCACGCCGCGAGGACATGATCGACCAGGCGCGCGAGGAGCAGCGCCTGCGCCAGCGCGCGGCCCAGCCGGTAGTGCGCCGCGCGCCGCGCAGCGCGCCTGCCGCAGAGGCCACGGGCGCGCCCGAGCCGGCAGCAGACGAAGCCGCACCCGGCGACGGCGCGGCGCCCAAGAAGCGCCGCCGCCGCCGCCGCAAGCCCGGTGGGTCCGGTGGCGATGCGGCTGGCTCCGCACCGGCGCAAGGCGATTAGCGGGAACGGCAGGGCATGACGGCGGCCTGGATCGGACTGGGGGCCAACCTGGGCGACGCGCGCGCGGCCCTGGCGGACGCGGTCCGTGCGATGGGGCGCCTTGAAGGCACCCAGGTGCGGCGCGTGTCGTCGCTTTACCGCACGGCGCCGGTGGACTCCTCGGGCCCCGACTACTTGAATGCCGTGGCCGAGCTGTCCACCGGGCTCGCGCCCCAGGCGCTGCTTGAAGGACTGCAGGCCATCGAGCACGCAGCCGGCCGCGAGCGCCCCTGGCGCAATGCGCCGCGCACGCTCGACCTCGATGTACTGTTGTGGGGCGACCAGCGCATCGCGACCTCCACGCTCACCGTGCCCCATCCGCGCATGACCGAGCGCGCCTTCGTGCTGCTGCCGATGGCCGAGTTGCGGCCGGGCTGGGCCTCCCCCGCGCAGCTGCAGGCAGTGGCCGCGCAGCGCGTCGAGCGCATTGCAGCGCCCGACGACTGGGTGTGATGGTGCGCGCAGGGGCGTGTGCACTGACGCTCCAGCGCTACACTTCACAAAGTATTTACACGATTCACACGCGGTTGTTACATTTTTAAGTTCGTTTTAAGGGCCCGTGGGGCAGACTTTTGCGCTGCCCGGTTTTCGCGGGCTGGGAGTGTTATGTGAATCACTTGCCGTTTCCCCCGGAGACGACGCCACCGCCGGGCGGCACCGCCGCTGGCGAGGGGGTGACTGGCGCGGGGGCCGGGCTGCGCGTGCTGCAGTCGATCTCGTGCGTCGTGCCCTGCTACAACGAGGCCGAGAACCTGGAGCGCCTGCTGCCGTTGCTGAGTGCAAAGCTCGCGGACCTTGCGCCCCGGTGGGAGATCGTGCTGGTGGACGACGGCAGCACCGATGCGACCGCCGAGCGCATGGCCCGGTGGGCGAAGCAGCCCGGCGTGCGCGCGCTGCAGCTGTCGCGCAACTTCGGCAAGGAGGCCGCGCTCACCGCGGGCCTGCAGGTGGCCGCGGGCGAGGCCGTGGTGCTGATGGACTCCGACCTGCAGCACCCGCCGGCATTGCTCGACACCTTCGTGCGCCACTGGCGCGCGGGTGCTGACGTGGTCTACGCCGTGCGCGAGCACCGCGAGGCCGAAACCGTTTTCAAGCGCGTGGGCACGGGCTGGTTCTACGGCCTGATCAACGGCGGCGACCGCTTCCAGGTACCACCGGGTGCCGGCGACTTCCGGCTCATGGACCAGCGGGTGGTGCAGGCGCTGCTGGCGCTGCCCGAGCGCAACCGCTTCATGAAGGGGCTTTATGCCTGGGTCGGCTTCGAGGCCGTGGCCGTGCCCTACCTGCCCGATGAGCGCGCCCATGGCAGCAGCCATTTCAACAAGCTGCGGCTCGTGCGGCTGGCGCTCGACGGCCTCACGGCGTTCACCGTGTGGCCGCTGCGCGCAGTGATCGCGCTGGGGTTCGTGCTGGCGCTGGCGGCGTTCGGCTACGGCGCCTACCTCACCCTGGTCTACCTGCTGTACGGGCATGACGTGAGCGGCTGGACCACCATCGTCGTGAGCCTGATGTTGTTCGTGGGCATCCAGCTCGTGTCGCTGGGCGTGGTGGGCGAATACGTGGGCCGCATCTACGAAGAGGTCAAGCGCCGGCCACTCTACGTGGTCAAGCGCGAACTCGGCCAGGGCCTGCGGGAGAAGCCATGAACCATGCAGCCCCCCGATCGGCCTGGCGCGACGGCCTGGCCGTGCTGGCGCTCATTGTTGCTTGGCTGGCCGCCACGGCCTGGATGCGTCCCCTGATGCTGCCCGACGAGGGCCGCTACGCCACGGTGGCGTGGGAGATGCTGCGCTCGGGCGACTGGCTCACCCCTACGCTCGACGGCCTGCCGTTCTTCCACAAGCCGCCGCTGTTCTACTGGATCACGGGCGCTGCGCTGTCGGTGGCGGGGCTCACCGAGATCGCGGCGCGCGCCGCCTCGATCACGGGCGCCACCTTGGGCGCGCTGTCGCTGTACCTGTTCACGCGGCGCTGGGGCGGCCCGGCGCTGGCGCGCCGCGTACTCGCGGTGCTGCTGGTGCAGCCGCTGTTCTTCATCGGCGGGCAGTTCGCCAACCTCGACATGCTCGTCGCAGGCTGCATCACGGCCACGGTGCTCGCGCTCGCGCATGCGGCGCTGTGTTTCGAGCAGGGGCAGCCGTACCGCCGCGCGCTGTGGCTGGCCTATGGCCTGGCGGCGCTGGGCGTTCTGGCCAAGGGGCTAATCGGCTTCGTGATTCCTTCCATGATCGTGGGCCTGTGGCTGGTGCTGCGCTGGCGCTGGCGCACCGTGGTGGCGCTGCTGTCGGTGCCCGGGCTGGCGTTGTTCCTTCTGGTGGCTGCGCCCTGGTTCGCGGCCATGCAGCAGCGCTTCGACGGCTTCTTACACTACTTCTTCGTGGTGCAGCACTTTCAGCGCTTCGCGGCGGGCGGGTTCAACAACGTGCAGCCGCTGTGGTTCTACCCCGTGGTGGTTGCGGTGTGCAGCCTGCCCAGCATCCTGTGGGCGCGGGGCGTGTTTGCGCGCGGCTACTTCACGGCGGAGGCCCCGCGCGGCGCGGTGCGCCTGCTCATGGCGCTGGCGGCAGGTTGCGTACTGCTGTTCTTCTCGCTGCCGCAGTCCAAGCTGCTGGGCTACATCCTGCCGGCCGTGCCGCCGTTGGCCTGGCTGATCGCCGACGCGAGCGTGGTCGCGGACGAGTCGCCTGCGCGCCGGCGCTGGTGGCGGGCCACGCTGGCCTGCAGCGTGCTGCTGGGCCTGGCAGTGGTGATCGGACTCACGGTGGACCAGCGCCACTCCACGCGCGGCCTGGGCTTGGCGCTGCGCGCACAGCACCAGCCCTGGCAGCCGGTGTACATGTTCAAGGACTACCTGTATGACGTGCCTTTCTATGCGCGCCTGCGGGAGCCCATGTTCATGGTGGACGATTGGAACGACCCTGAGATTACGCGGCGCGACAATTGGCGCAAGGAAGTGGCCGATGCCGGCGCGTTCGACCCCCCGCTCGCGCAGCGCCTGCTTCTGACGCCCGAGGCCCTGCCCGCGGCGTTGTGCCGCGGCGGCGTGGGCTGGGTGGTCGGCTCCGACTACCTGCGCAAGCGCTTCGCGTTTCTCGCGCAGGCCGAGGCCGTGTACACGGACCACGGCGAAACCCTCTGGCGCGTCGATGCGCGCCAGGACGCGCAATCTACGGCGCTGAACTGTTCAGAAAGGCCCAATGCCGACTCAGCAGGTAAGTAGCTCCGGCCACGCCGATCAGCACGATGGCCAGCAGCACGTCGTAGCGGGCGCTGGTCCAGCGCAGCAGCAGGGCGTAGGCCGTCTCGTTGACGAGGAAGCCTCCGGCCGAGATCGCGAAGAAGCGCAGCCCCGCGCGGCCGAGGGAACTGCCGTGCCCGCGAAAGCTGAGCCGGTGGTGGCCGGTGAACGAGACGCCCAGCGCCACGAGCCAGCCGGCCACGTTGGCCAGCAGGGGCTGCCAGCCGGCGAGGGCGACGAGCGACGTGGCCACGCACCAGTGCACGGCGGCCGCGGCGCAGCCCACCACGATGAACCAGCCGATGCGGCCGTGCTGCCGCAGGGAACGGCGCGGGAAGGGGATACGAGAGCGATGCATGAGGCGCCGCAGCATAACAGCAACGATTGGCGCCGCATCGGCATTTGCGTGGACGATTTCGGCCTGCACGCGGGCATCAACGAGGCCGTGTTCGCTCTGGCGCACCTGGGGCGCGTGCAGGCCGTGTCCGCCATGGTGGGGGGGCCTGCCTGGGGCGAGGGTGCCCCGGCGCTGCGCGCGCTCGACCCGCAGCGCGTGGAGGTGGGGCTGCACCTGGACCTGACCGAATGCCCGCTGCAGCCCGCGCTGCGCACGCCCCTGGGGCGCCTGATCGCGCAGGCCTACCTGCGCCGGCTCGATGCGGCGGCCCTTCGCACCGAGATCGGCGCGCAACTCGATGCCTTCGAGCAGGCCATGGGCCGCGCGCCAGCCTATGTGGACGGCCACCAGCACGTGCACCAGCTGCCCATGGTGCGCACGCTGCTGCTGCAGGAACTGGCGCGCCGCTATCCCGCGGGCGGGCCGTGGCTGCGCGCTACGCACAGCCCGCAGCGTGCGGCGCATGCCGATGCGCGCACGGATTTCAAGAGCCGCGTGATCGCCTTCCTGGGGGCCAGAGCGCTGTCGGCGCTCGCGCGGCGCCAAGGCCTGCGCCAGAACGCGCGCCTACTGGGCGTCTATGACTTCACGGGGAGTGCGGAGCAGTACCGCGAGCGGCTCCAGCGCTGGCTGCATGCCGCGCGCGACGGCGACCTGCTGATGTGCCATGTGGGCCTGCCCACGCAGGCGCCCGACGTGCTCGCGGGCGCGCGGCAGGACGAGTTCGCGGTGATCGGCGCGCCGGACTTCGACGCGCTGCTGCAGGGCGCGCAGGTGCGCCTGCAGACCATGGGCCAGATCCTGGCCCGTTAGCTCAATCCACCTTCGCGCCAGAGGCCTTCACCACCTCGCGGTACTTGGCGCGCTCGCTCGCCATGAAGGCCTCGAACTGCTCGGACGTGGTGGGCACGGGCTCGGCCAGCAGCGCCGCGAAGCGGGTCTTGGTCTCGGGGGTTTTGAGCGCGTCGGTGAAGGCCTTGTTGAGCTTGGCGATCACGGGCTTGGGCGTGCCTGCGGGCGCCACCAGGCCCCACCAGGTGTCGATCGAGAAGCCCTTGAACGTGTCCGACAGCGGTGGCACGCCGGGCAGCATGGGGCTGGCCTGCAGCGAGGTCACCGCCAGCGCCTTGAGCTTGCCCGCGCGGATGTTGGGTGCGGCCGCCGCCAGGTTGTCGATGTTGAAGTCCACCTCGCCGGCCAGCAGCGCGAGCTGCGCGGGGTTGGCGCCGCGGTAGGGGATGTGCAGCGCAAAGATGCCGGCCTTCTGCTTGAACATCTCGCCGGCGAGGTGGCCCGCGCTGCCGTTGCCGCCGCTGCCGTAGTTGAGCTTGGCGGGGTTGGCCTTGGCGTAGGCGATCAGGTCCGCCACGTTGTGGATTTTGAGCTGCTCGGCCTTGGCGGCGTTGATGACCAGCACGTTGGGCACGCGCACCATTTGCGTGATGGCAGCGAAGTCCTTGGCCGCGTCGTAGGGCATGCGGCTGTAGAGCCAGGGGTTCACGGCATGCGTGGCGGTGGCCGAGATGCCGATGGTGAGCCCGTCCGGCGCTGCCTTGGCGATGGCGTCGGCACCGATGTTGCCGCCCGCCCCGGCCTTGTTGTCGATGATCACCGTGCCCAGCGTGTCGCGCACGCGCTCGGCCAGCGCGCGCGCCGTGACGTCGATGGGACCGCCGGGGGCGTAGGGCACGATCAGCCGGATGGGCGCATCCTCTGCATGGGCGAGGGGCGAGGCAATGGCTGCCGCACAGGCGGCCGAAAGAAGAAGGTTTCTGCGGTTCATGGTGATGGGGGCAGGGAGGAAAACGGGTGCGTCATGCCGGCGTAGCCGCTCAGGGGGTTGGCCCATGCTTGTCGGCTTCGGAGGTGAACGAGTCGGCGTAGAACTCCTCGGGCGGCAAGCCGCGCTGGGCCGAGTAGCTTGCACGGGCCGAGTCGACCACGATGGGGGCGCCGCAAGCATAGACCTGGTAGCCTGAAAGGTCGTCGAAATCGTCGAGCACGGCCTGGTGCACGAAGCCCGTGCGGCCCGTCCAGCCGTCCTCGGGCAGCGCGTCGGACACCACGGGCACGTAGCGCAGCTGCGGCATCTCGGTGAGCAGCGACTGCACCCAGTCGGCCATGTAGAGGTCGCCTGGGCGGCGGCCGCCCCAGTAGAGCGTGGTGGGGCGCGTGATGCCCTTGTGCCGCATGTGCTCCAGCAGCGCCTTGATGGGTGCGAAGCCCGTGCCCGAGGCCAGCAGCACGATGGGCTTGTCCGAGTCCTCGCGCAGGAAGAAGCTGCCGAAGGGGCCTTCGACGCGCAGGATTTCCTTTTCCTTCATGGCGCTGAACACGTGGTCGGTAAACTTGCCGCCGGGCATGTGGCGGATGTGCAGTTCCACGCCCGGCGCAGCCTCCTGGGTATGGGGCGCGTTGGCCATCGAATAGGCGCGGCGCGCCCCGTCGCGCAGGATGAACTCGATGTACTGACCCGCGTGGTAGCGGAACGTGTCGGCCGCAGGCAATTGCAGGCGCACCTGCATCACGTCGTGCGATTTCCGCTCGAGCGTGGAGACCCGCACGGGCAGCTTCTTGACGGGGTAGGCGCTCTCGTCGGTGACCTGGCGCGATTCGAGCACCACGTCGGACTGCGGGCGCGCGCAGCAGGTCAGCACGAAGCCGGCGGCCTCCTCTTCGGCGCTCAGCGCCTTGGACTGGTGCTCGCCGTGGACCACCGTACCGCTGAGCTTCTTGCATTTGCACGAGCCACAGGCACCGTCCTTGCAGCCGTAGGGCAGGCCGATGCCGCTTTGGATGGCGGCGGCGAGAATGGCCTCGCCGGAATGGGCGTTGAACGTGCGGCCGCTGGGTTGCACGGTGATCTGGAAAGAGGGGGATGCCGGCGCGCTGGCGGTCATGTTGTAGGTATCCTTGGGGCTTGTATCTCTAGCGACGGGCCTCGATTTTGCCTTCAAACCAAAACCCTCTCGGTGCGCTGCCGGCGCGCTTCCGCCGCGAACGCGTGCTCGTCGTGGGCTGTGGCGACGTGGGACTGCGGGCCGCGCGGCAGTTGCAGGGCCTGGGCGGCACGGCCCGGCCGCGCCTGCTGGCGCTCACTTCGACCCCCGCGCGCGGCCCGGCGCTGCGCGCGGCGGGCATCGTGCCGCTGGTAGGTAACCTCGACGATGCCGCTTCGCTGCGGCGCCTTGCGGGCTTGGCCACGCGCGTGCTGCACCTGGCACCGCCGCCCGGAGAGGGCGCGGGAGGCGACGGCTGGTGGCGCGACCCGCGCACCGTGGCCCTGGCACGCGCACTGCGCCTGCGCGCCAAGCCCGTGGCGCTGGTGTACGGCTCGACCAGCGGCGTGTACGGCGACTGCGGCGGCGCTTGGGTGCCCGAAACGCGCCCCGTCGCGCCCAGCACGCCGCGCGCCCAGCGACGCGTGAACGCCGAGCGCGCCGTGCGCCATCTGGGCCGGTCGGGCGTGCGGGCGAGCATTCTGCGCATTCCCGGCATCTACGCGAACGACCGCGAGGGCGGCACGCCGCTGGCACGCCTGCACAAGGGCACGCCCGTGCTCGCGGCCGAGGACGACGTGTACACCAACCACATCCACGCCGACGACCTCGCGCGCGCCTGCGTGGCCGCGCTGTGGCGCGGCCGTGCGCAGCGGGTTGTTCACGTGAGCGATGCGAGCGAACTGAAGATGGGCGACTATTTCGACCTCGCGGCCAACCTCTACGGCCTGCCGCGCCCACCCCGTGTGGCGCGTGATGCGGCCCGGGAGCAACTGCCGCTGTCGCTGCTGAGCTTCATGGGCGAGTCGCGCCGGCTTGAAACGCACCGCATGGTGCACGAGCTGCGCCTGCGCCTGCGCTACCCCACGGTGGCGCAGGGCCTGCGCGCGTAGGGGTGGCACGGCTCAGCGGGGGTGTACGCCGCCCCGGCTGTCATAGCAGCGGAACACGTTGCACTGCGTGATGGGCGCGGGCGGCGGCAGTGTCACCACAGGGGGCTGGCGGCGCGGCGGCACGATGAAAACGGGCGAGGTCGGCACGGGTTGTGCCGGCGCGGCGGCTTCGATCTGGGCGTAGCGCTCCGGGCCCAGGCAGTCGAGGTTCATCTGGCGCTGCAAGGCCTGCAGGCGCAGTTGGTCGTCGTAGGAGCCGGTGTCCATGCGGCTGAGTGCCACGTCCACGCTGCGCCGTGAGCGGATGCAGGCGGCCGAATGGGCGTAGTCGGGTTGCGGCTGGGCGGCACGGGCCGCGCGTTGGCGCGACTCCTCCCTCAGTTGCTCGGCGGCGTCGGCCTGCAGGCGCTCCTGCTTGCGCGCGATCGCCTCGGCGGCCTGCTCGCGTTCGGCGCGGATTTCCTCGGGCGTCTTGCGCGCTTCGATCTCCCGTGCTTGCGCACCCCCCGCGCAGTTGCCGTCCGTGTAGGTCACCTGGCCCGTGCGCGGATCGGTGCAGCGCATGACTTGGGCGGGAGCACCCAGGCTCCACAGGGCCGCACAGGCGGCCAGGCAGTACAACAGGGGGGAGCGCATGGTGTGAACCTCCAAAGGGGTCAGCTGCCGTTCTCTGGGCGGGTGGGCCAGTTCACGGGCGGCGGCCGGTTGCCGCGGTCGGTGCGGTCGCCGGGCGGCGGGAAGCGGCGGGAGGCCTCCTCGCGCTGGCGGCGGTCGCGTTCCATCTGCTCGCGCAGGGCCTGTTCGCGTTGCGCCTGGTCCCGCTGGGCCTGCCAGCGCTCGCGCTGCTGGCGCTCGTTCTGCTCGCGCTGCATGCGGGCGTCGTACTCGCGCTGGGCACGCCAGCGGTCGCGGTCCCGCTCGCGTTCACGCCAGGCATCGTCGCGGTCCCGGTCGTAGCGGTAGCCATAGCCTGGTGCAGGCACCGGCACCGGCACAGGCACCACGGTGGGCGGGTAGGCCGGCGAGGAATAGACCGGCCCCGGCGCCACGGGGTAGGGCCCCGGGCTCGAATAGACGGGCCCCGGCTGCGTATAGACCGGGCCCGGGGCGCTGTAGTAAGGGTCACCGGGCACGACCGCGCAGCCAACTGCCATAAAGGCCAGGCATGAAACGGCGGTGGCGCGGACGAAGGGGATGTGCATGGTCTTCAGAGTCTGTACGCGTTGGCAGCGTTCCGTGCTGCGCGCGCAGGGGTGAAAAGAAGCCCCTGGGGCCTTTTTCTAATGACGCGCCAAGCTGCGTCCCGGTTGACCCGCGTGCTGCTGGGGTTGATCACCACCGAGGTGATTTGCTTCGTTTTTCGTAGCGTTGTGCGCAGATGGGTCGAGCGCTTTGGGCCTTTTTGGCTGAATCCACTATCGCCGGCAGCGCTAGCAGGTAGTCCGCCAGCGCTGCAATGGCCTGGCGCACTTTGGCGGGGTGTGCGTTGCGCTGGGAGGTAGCAGCCCAGATATCGAGCCCTCTGAACGACCATTCAGGCAGCCTCCACACGGGGCGCCCGCCCCGAACATCGCCATGCACATCCATGCTGCCCATGAGGGTCACGCGCAGGCCGGCGCCCATGCCGCGCGTGGAGCCCAGCCAGCATTGGGCCCGCAACTGGTCCAGATGGGCGGACAGGCCGTGACGGTTCACCCAGGCAGTCGCGGCGCACGGCTACCACTGTATCGCGCACGGGCGCCGGCCTCGGCAAGTGCCAGTTTGCGCGCAGCCCGGCCGCACCAGCGTGGCTGACCTGGCAGGGGCGCCGGGACGCCGCGCCCCCTGCATCAGCGCTTCACGGTCCCATGCGGAGCACGCCTTCATTAAAATGGGCAGGCCGGTCCCCCCGTGGGGCCGGTTGCGTTCTCAGGGCGGGGCGGAATTCCCCACCGGCGGTATCCAGGGGAAATCCCCCTGGGAGCCCGCGAGCGCCCGGTCCGGCCCTTTGCGGGACGGCCCGGGGTCAGCAGACCTGGTGCGATGCCAGGGCCGACGGTCACAGTCCGGATGAAAGAGATCGCGAAACTCCCGCCCCGGCGTGCTTGCGCGTGCCGGGGCGCAGCTTCGCGCGCGCCCTGGTTCTGGTCCTTTTGATTGAGATAACCATGAATCAGACTGTTTCCCCTTCCCCCGCTTCCTCCCGGTATCGTGTGGCGCTCATCTGCGCCAACTGGCATCAGGACATCGTGCACCAGGCCCGCGACGCAGCGCTGGCCGAGTTCGCGCGCCAGGGCCTGGCCGCCGGCCAGCTCGACCTGTACGACGTGCCGGGTGCGTTCGAGATCCCGCTGCTCGCCCAGAAGCTGGCCCAGAGCGGCCACTACAGCGCCGTCGTCGCCTGCGCCCTCGTGGTGAACGGCGGAATTTACCGCCATGAGTTCGTGGCCGGTGCCGTGATCGATGGGCTCATGCGCGTGCAGCTCGACACCGGCGTGCCGGTGCTATCGGCCGTGCTCACGCCGCGCGACTTCCACGAGCATGCAGACCACCTGCAGTTCTTCCAGCAGCACTTCGTGAAGAAGGGCGCCGAAGTGGCCCAGGCCTGCCTGGGCGCGCTCGCACAGCTCGCACGCGTGCCCGCGCCGCAGTGATGCGATAGCAGGGCGCTCGGCCTGGCGGCGGGCCCGTTTCAAGCAGGCAGGCCGCCACCGCGTCGGAGAAGCCGAGCACGCGTCCGTCGATGCACACGCCGTCCGGCCCCTCCGGGTCGGGTGTGGCGGGCGGCAGGCCGTGGTCCCGCAGCGCCTGCGCGCAGCCCACCCAGTCGCCGCCCTCGGCGGGTGTGTTGGTGGATGCACAGGCCAGCCGGCCGCGCGTCAGTCCATGGTGAGCTTTTGCTTGGACACCACGTCTTTGTAGACCGCCAGCTCCTCCTGCATCTGCTTGGCGAAGGCTTCGGGCGTGTCGGCCATGATGATGGAGCCCGTCTCCTCGATGCGCTTGCGGATGGCCGGGTCCTGCAGCACCTTGCGCGTAGCGGCGTTCACCTTGTCCACGATGTCTTTGGGCAGGCCCTTGGGGCCCACGAGGCCGTAGTAGGCCATGCGGTTCACGCTCTCCAGGCCCACTTCCTTGAAGGTGGGGACGTCGGGCAGGGCGGGCACGCGGTGCGGCGCGGCCACGACCAGGGCCGTGAGGCGCTTTTCCTTGATGAAGGGCAGGGCCGAGGGCAGGTTATCGAAGATCAGCGGCACCTGGCCGGCCACGGCGTCGTTGAGCGCAGGGCCCGAGCCGCGGTAGGGCACATGCACCATGTCGGTGTGGGTGGAGAGCTTGAACATCTCCATCATCAGGTGCGTGATGCTGCCGTTGCCGGGCGAGGCGTAGGAGTACTTGCCGGGCTCCTTCTTCACGGTGGCGAGAAAGCCCTTGTAGTCCTGGAAGGCGAGCTTGGGGTAGGCCGCGATCACGTTGGGCGTGGCGGCCATGTTGATGATGGGCGTGAAGTCGCTCGCGACGTTGTACGGGATCTTGGGGTTGATGGCCGGGTTGGTGGCCGTGGCGGACACGGTGGCCACGCCGAGGTTGTAGCCGTCGGGCACGGCACGCGCGGTCTCGGCCGCGCCAATGCTGCCGCCGCCGCCGCCCTTGTTCTCCACCACCACGGGCTGGCCCAGTTCGCGGCCCAGCGGGTCGGCCACGATGCGGGCGATCAGGTCGGTGGTGCCGCCGGCCGCGAAGGGCACGAGCAGGCGGATGGGCTTGTTGGGGTAGCCGGACTGTGCGTGGGCGGCGGTGGCGCAAACGGCCAGCACGCCCAGGGTCAGGACACTGCGACGGAACATGCTTTTATCTCCTGTTGTTGATGTGTGAAAGCAAGGGGGGTCAGATGGCCCGGGCTTGGCGCAGGGCGGCGATGGCGGGGCCGTCCAGGCCCAGTTCGCGCAGCACTTCTTCAGTGTGCTGGCCCAGCGCGGGCGGTGCGTTGCGGTAGGTCACGGGCGTGGCCGACAGGCGCAGGGGGCTGGCCACGCCGGCCACCGTGCCGATACCGTCGCCGGCATCCCCATCCTTCCAGCGCGGCAGCTCCACGCGCAGGCCGCGTGCGCGCACCTGCGGGTCGTCGAAGGCCTGCGCGATGGTGTTGATGGGGCCGCAGGGCACGGCTTTGTCTTCGAGTAGCGCGATCCATGCGGCCGTGGTGCGCGTGCGCATCAGTGGCTCCATCAGCGCCAGCAGCGCGGGGCGGTTGCGCACGCGCGCGGTGTTGGTGGCGAAGCGCTCGTCCCGGCTCCAGGCGGCCTGGCCCGCGGCCGCGCAAAAGCGCGCGAACTGCCCGTCGTTGCCGATGGCCAGCAGCACGTTGCCGTCGCTTGTGGCGAAGTCCTGGTAGGGCGCGAGGCTGGGGTGGATATTGCCCGCACGCTGCGGAGCCACGCCCGTGGCAAGAAAGCCACTGGCCTGGTTGGCGAGCACGGCCATGCCCACGTCGAGCAGGGCCATGTCGATGTACTGGCCCGCGCCGGTGGCGGCGCGCGCGTGCAGCGCGGCGAGGATGGCGTTGCTCGCATACAGCCCCGTGAAGATGTCCACCACCGCCACGCCCATGCGCAGCGGGCCGCCGCCGGGCGTGCCGTCGGCATGGCCGGTGATGCTCATGAGGCCGCACAGGGCCTGCACCATGAGGTCGTAGCCCGCGCGCTCGGCATACGGCCCGTCCTGCCCGAAGCCCGTGACCGAGCAGTAGATCAGGCGCGGATTCAGCGCCTTGAGGCTGCCGTAGTCGAGGCCGTACTGCGCCAGGCCCCCGACCTTGAAGTTCTCCACCACCACGTCGGCCTCCTGCGCCATGCGGCGCAGCAGGGCCTGGCCCTCGGGGTGGGCCATGTCCACGGTGATGGAGCGCTTGTTGCGGTTGCAGGCCGTGAAGTAGCTGGCCTGGCGCGTGTCGTTGCCCGCGTCGTCTTTCAGGAAGGGCGGGCCCCAGTGGCGCGTGTCGTCGCCCGCCTCGGGGCGCTCCACCTTGACCACGTCCGCGCCCAGGTCGGCCAGCACCTGCGTGCACCAGGGGCCGGCGAGCACGCGCGAGAGGTCGAGCACCTTGATGCCCGCCAGAGCGCCGGGGGGGGAGTTTTTCATAGTCAAATCAGCCTCCAGCGCCCGCGCGCATTGCGCGGATAGCTCCTGTTTTTGGTCTTCAGTTGGCAAACGCGGCCAGTCCGGTCTGCGCGCGGCCCAGGATGAGCGCGTGCACGTCGTGCGTGCC